>DATISD010000190.1:0-5563 GCA_035469005.1 Pyrinomonadaceae bacterium
CCAGGTTAGCCGAAGCGGTAACCCTGGGCTTTAAGATGTAGCCCCCTTCGGGGCTAAGCAGAGTCAATTTCAGTCAAGTATATTATTACCCAACATAGCCCTCCCTGACGTCGGACTTCGGACACAGAAAAAGCGCGAACCATGCGCGAGCACTCGTACACCTTACATTCGCGCAACAGCCCGCGCTCTCGCAGACAAACCCTCTTTGATTGAGCGAACCGGACTAACTTTTGCGGCCGCCCAACAGTCCGCCCGCCAAAAAGACTACGCCCAGCAGAAGATGAATGATGTGGTCTACCTTGCCGAGTGTAAGCATTTCACCGCCAACGTGGAAGAGATGCTCGGGGCCCGTTCCCATAAACCACCCGGCGATCCCCAGCAGCAGATAGACGATACCAAAGATAAGGCAGAATCCCTTTGCGGCTCCCGCGCTGCCGGCGAATCCAAAATAGAGGGCGATCGCGCCTGAGACCAGGTGGACCAAATTATGAACCGGCATCAGGTGCGCGCCGAGCAGATTAGGCGCCACAAACCCGGCCACACCAACAATCACAAATACGATGCCGAGAAGTTTGCAGACAGTTTTCGCCATGAGTTTCCTCCAATCAAGGAAATGCGATCGTGCGACATCACTCTTCAAAAAAGCGAAAGTTCGCCGTTCAAAAGCCAGAGGTTATTCAGAGTGGGCGGATTGTACATCAAACCGGCAAAGTAATCACAGAGTTTTTTGGAAAACGTATCTCTCTCGCAGTATTTGATCTTTGTAGCTTCGGGAGTATAATTCGCGCAATCAAATAAGCCATCGTCAAGGGGGTAGCGACCATGAAGTCTTCTGTCGCGTTCTTTCTTGCCCTGACCATCTTCACTTCGGGAGCAGTTCAGGGCCAAGCTCCGTCTCGGAAAGCCAATCAGGCTCCGGTTAGTAAGCCACGCAACGACACTTTGAAGATATGTCAGGGTGTTCCCGTTCCTGATGGGTACGTCATCATCGCTTATATGACCTCAGCCGCCTGTCCTCACGGCGCGTATTTGCTTAAAAAGCAGAACGATTATGAGAGTTCATTGGCAGTGAATGGCAGCGCGCGACAGCCGGCGGAAGATTCGGCCGTACCGGCGAGTAACACTGGAGGGTCGCCCGCAAAATCGACGGCACGGAAAAGAGGCACCTCCACCCAGGCGTCACGAAAATCAACATCAACGAGAACATCTTCAGATCCGCGTTCATCGGTTGCGAAGCAAACAGGAGATGCCGGGACGTCTGCGTCGATCACGCGACCCCGCCGCGTTGGCACTTCACCGGGTACTTCACCGCAGAACTCGACCCAACCGCAAAGCGTCACCACCACGTCGCAGGGGCAGGGGCAAACCCAGGAATTAGCTCAAATGCAGGACGCGACTCAGTCGCCGCAGGGTCCTCCTTCGTTAATAGGCAGTCAGCAAGCATCTGCCACCGGCCCTCCAACGTTGGGCAACATGGGTTCAAAGCCCGCTGCTGCTCCGGAGAATACCGGTTCTGATGCGACTTCCCAGCCCGGCCCCGAAGAAGTAAGCGAGGGCGACGTGCTCCGCGTAGACACGTCACTGGTAACAGTTCCGGTCAGTGTGCTCGATCGACAAGGACGCTTCATTTCCAATCTTAAGCAGGACGACTTTCGCATTTTTGAAAACGGCGTCGAGCAGTCAATCGCATATTTCGAGCCGGCGGAAAAACCTTTCACGGTGGCGCTGCTTTTGGACACATCAGCTTCGACCCACTTTCATCTCGAGGATATCCGGGAAGCCGCGATTGCTTTCGCTAAACAACTGCGACCGCAGGACCGAGTCCTGATTGTGAGCTTCAACGATGAGGTGTTGCTCCTGACTGAAGCGACTAACGACCTCAACCTCGTCGAAACTGTGATTGAGGAGAATGCGAATAGCGGGAACTCGACGCGGCTCTATGACGCCGTTGACCTCACGATTAGAGAGAGGCTGAACAAGATCAAAGGCCGTAAAGCGATCGTGCTCTTCACGGATGGCGTTGACACCTCGAGTCAGCAAGCGACGTATCACTCCACTCTCAGCGAAGTCGACGAACTCGATGCGCTAATCTATCCAATTCAATACGACACCAGTGATTACCTGAACGCGATGCAAGGCAACGGCACGGTTACAGTTACGACGACAACCAGGGGCCTGTTTGGCATTGGCACTTCGCAACAAACCTATAGCGTGCCGATGAACAATGGCATTGCGATACCAGGCACAACGAAAGCCGATTACGATCGCGCAGATCGATACCTGCATGCCCTGGCTGACAAGACCGGCGGCCGGTTGTATCAAGCGAATGACACTAAGCAACTGGCGGACGCCTTTTCGAGAATCGCCGAAGAGTTGCGTCGCCAGTACAGTCTTGGCTATTACCCCAAGGCCGATAGCGCGGAAGGCGCCGACGGCCGTCGCCAAATCAGAGTTAAGGTGAAGCAATCAAATCTGGCGGTGAAAGCGCGGGATAGTTATACGAAATCTTCTCCCGCGAGTCCGAACAAGTAGCCGAGGAAGTTTGCGAGTATGAATTATTTTGTAGTGGTTCAGTTTCAAGTTGTGGCCCGGGCGTCCCGCCCGTGAAATGACGCGCCAGATGCGCGTTGCCACTTCAAACTGAACAGTAGCAGATTATTTTGAGCGTTTTGGCTGAGTGCGGTCTGCCAATTCCGAACCAGGAAAGTAAAGAGGAAAAGGGAGGGTGCTGCCATGTTGAAGAATCCATCGTTCCATACCAGGTTTCGCCGGCGAAGCGGGTTACCGCAGTTGGCCATCTCTGCGGTGCTGCTGTTGGTGCTCACCGCCACTGCGAGCGCGTACACAATTGTGTTTCGCAGCGGTCAACGATTAGAGATACCGGCAGAGTTTACGGTGACCCGAACGACGTTGACTTACGAGATTTCACCGGGCTTCAACAAGACACTGGTTCTTACCTTAATAGATGTGGCGGCGACTGAGCGGGCAAATGGTGAAGCGCCCGGCAGTTTCTTCAAACACAAGGAAGAGTCTACCGCTGCCTCGACTGCCGCGACTGAACCGGCGCCCAGGGCCGTGAAGACTTTAACTAATATTGACCTTGACGCAGTTCGTCAGCGCCGGGTTGAGAGCGAGCAAGCCTATGAGGCGCGGCGGAAACAATTGGGTCTGCCCACGGTCGCAGACACCCGCAAACGTCAGGAAGCTGAGAGCGCGGAATTGAGTGCGCAACTCCGCGAAGAATCTTTGAACAAGCGGCAGGAAGAAAGCTACTGGCGCGGGCGAGCGCGGGCATTGCGCACAGAGATCGCTGCGCTTGATACTCAGATCAATTATGTGCGCGGCAGCATCAACGAGCTAAATCAATCTGCGTTGAACAATCAGAGCATCATCACTGGCATCTATCCAATCTGGCCCAACAATCGGCCCTGGCGCGGAAACGGACAGTGGGGCATTTACCCGAACGGTTATCCCAACGGTTATCCCAACGGTTATCCCAACGGCTATCCGAATTGGCGGCTTCCCGGCTACCCTGCGCGGCCTCCGTACGGTTTGGGCTATCCATCATATGGTTATCCCAATGGACCGTTTGATAATTCAGCCAATACACAGCGGCAGTCCGAGCTGACTTACCGTCTGGACGATTTGCTGGTGCGACGGGCGGGCCTGTTGTCACAGTGGCAGACGCTGGAAGACGAAGCGCGCGACGCTCGCGTCCCGCAGGTGTGGCTGGAACCGTGAATCAGTTTCGAGTTTCGGGTTTCTGAGTTTCGAGTTTAGAGCCGAAATGCGGATAATGGACTCGAAACACGGAACTCGAAACTCGAAACTATGAACGACTGGGAAACCATCATCGGGCTGGAAGTTCACGCCCAACTCAACACTGAATCAAAAATCTTCTGCGGGTGCTCGACGCGCTTCGGCGATGAGCCGAACGCCAACACCTGTCCGGTGTGTCTCGGGTTGCCGGGCGCGCTGCCGGTTTTGAACCGGCGGGTAATTGAACTGGGCGCGAGCGCGGCGCTGGCCCTCGGTCTGCACATAAACGAGCGTTCAATTTTTGCCCGCAAGAATTATTTCTATCCTGACCTGCCCAAGGGCTACCAAATCTCGCAATACGACCAACCATTCTCAGCGAACGGCGTTCTGGAAATCATGACAGCGGACCGTGACGAAGCCGGTCACGCGCATAACTGGAAGCCGATGATCGTGAATATTACGCGGCTTCATCTCGAAGAAGATGCCGGCAAGAACGTGCATGAAGGATTGCCCGATGTCGATCGTTTTTCTTACATCGACTTAAATCGCGCCGGCACCCCATTGGCTGAGATTGTGACTGAGCCTGACTTTCGTTCTTCCTGGCAAGCTTACGATTACGTGAATCACGTGCGGCGCGCGTTGCAGTGGGTGGGCGCCTCGGAAGCTGACATGGAAAAGGGCAACCTGCGCTGCGAGGCGAACGTTTCCGTGCGCCGTAAAGGCGACCCGACCTTCGGCACGAAAGTCGAACTGAAGAATTTGAACTCAGTTCGTTTCATGCAAAAGGCAATTGAATTCGAGGTCGAGCGTCATATCAGGACCCTGGAGGAAGGTGGGCGCCTGGTGCAGGAGACTCGTCTGTGGGACGAGCGCTTGAGCGAGACCCGGCCGATGCGTTCGAAAGAAGAAGCGCACGACTACCGTTATTTTCCAGAGCCCGATTTGCCGCCGCTGGTGGTGAGCACTGAATTTGTCGGACAAGTGCGGCGGGCGATGCCGGAACTTCCCGGTCCGCGGGCGAAGCGATTTTCTGAACAGTATGGATTATCTTTCGCCGACGCTTCGCAGTTAACTGCTGAGCGCTCGGTGGCTGATTTCTATGAAACGGCGGTTGCAGCCAGCGGCGGAAATGCGCGCGGAACTGCTAACTGGATTCGCTCGGAGCTGTCGCGCGAGCTGGAGAATGCCGGCTTAACGGCGGACAAGTCGCCGATTCCGGCAACTGAGCTGGGTGCGCTCGTGCACATGATTGACGAAGGAAAGATCAGCGGTAAGCAGGGTAAGGAAGTCCTGATCGAAATGTTCACGAGCGGAAAATCGGCCGCGGCTGTGGTGGAAGAACGCGGCATGGTCCAGGTCAGCGATACCGTCGAAATCGATCGCGTGATCGATGAAGTCATCAACGCGAATCCGAATCAGCTGGAACAATATCGGGCGGGCAAAGAGGCCTTGTTCGGATTCTTCGTGGGCCAGGTGATGAAAGCATCGAAGGGTAAAGCGAATCCGAAAGTGGTCAACGAACGGCTCAAGGAAAAATTGAAAGCCTAATTTGTTTTGTGGCTCTGCCACCTGATGTGCGGTAAGGCTTTGCCTTACCGTCGAGCCATGTTTCTTTTAGTTTTTCTCGCTGATTCGAGGCTGTGCCTCGAATCAGCGAGACTGAACTCAAAACGGCGTGACGGAAAGGCAGGGCCTTTCCGCACATCAAGCGGCCGAGCCGCATGACCTATCGAATGAATCTCAAGAACAAAATTGCGATCGTTACGGGCGGCACGAAAGGAATTGGCCGCGGGATTGCGGAAGC
>DATISD010000191.1:0-2529 GCA_035469005.1 Pyrinomonadaceae bacterium
TTTCAGCCGTCCTTAATAAAGCGATGGCCTTGAATGCGAGGGATCGCTTCAAGAGCGCCAGGGAGTTTCGCGATACGCTGCGGCGAGCCGGGCACAATAATTCTGAAGCGTTCGAGACTGAAGATTTTTTCACCCAAGCTCAGGTCCACGAACGTTCAGACAAAAAGCAGAACAGCACGCTCGACCCCTTTGATAGCTATACGATTTTGAAACCGGACATCGGCGCGTTCAGCATTCCGCGCAAAAGGCGAGCGCCGGCGATGTTTGTGGTAGCCGCGGCGATTGTTCTGGTGTTGTTCGTGGTGGCGCTTCCAAGCCGCCTGGTGAGCTCGGTCGGGCGCATTTTAGATGGTGCTCGCGCGACTTCACCGCCTCCGGTAACAGACGACGCGGTTATCCGCCCAAACAAATCGGATGCGACAACGCTCAAGTCGCCGCAAAACAAATCGGATGCGACAACGCTCAAGTCGGTGCAAAACAAGAACAGCGCCCTCAGTTCTGAAAGTCAGTTCATCCGTAAAGAAGGGTTGGAAAAGCGTCGAGTGCCTCAACCATCCCCAGCCAAACCCGCTGACGTGAAGCCACCGCGGTTTTCAATCTCGCCGGAATAGTCTCTCAGTTCATTGCAGCGGCCCGTAGAACCTCCAACTGGTCTTATAGTCTCGGGTTAATTTCTGGTTTGTCAGAATCGCGCGAATCATCTCAATCGGAATCCGGTTCTCGTGCAGCAGCGCATCGTTGAACTGACGGTTCGTCATCTTGCCTGAAGCAACCAGATCGCGATGCAGGGAGTACTGCTGCAAGCCGCCAATCAAATAAGCAATCTGATAAAGCGGGCCATAACTGCCGTCGAATGACCGCCGCACTTCCGCCGTGGCGTTGTCGCGCTCGTGCCCGACGCGATTAACCAGAAAGTCTATGCACTCCTGCGGCGTCATCTTTTCCAGGTGAAAGCTGAGCGAGAAGATGATGCGAGCGCAACGGTGCATGCGCCAAAACAGCATGCCGATGCGGTTCTCAGGAGTCTTGGGGAAATTAAGATCCCAAAACAGAAGCTCCCAATAAAGCGCATTGCCTTCAGACCAGAAGGGGGTGCTGAACAAACTGCGGTATGGTCTGTAACGCGCCGCCATGAACCCCTGCAGGTGATGACCTGGAATCAGCTCATGAAACACAGTTGCGCGTGAAAAGTGAGGATTGTTACCGCGCATGCTCATCATCTTTTGTTCGTGCGACATGGTGTTGGTCGGGTAGGAAACCAGGATCGTCTCGCCACCAAGAAAGAATGGGCTGACGAGTTGACGCTCGGGCGTCATCATTTCCATGCGCCAGGTGTCACGCGCGAGCTGTGGCACAGTGACGAGATCATGATCGTCGACGAACTTGATGGCTTCGAGCGCAAGGTCGCGAATCAACTGAGGTTGTTTGCCTGGTTCTACGTACGTGTTCTTCACGTACTCCAGCGCTTTCTTCCAATCGTCGCCATAACCCAGCTCGCGCGATGCCTTCTTCATTTCGTTTTCGCACCAGGCCATTTCCTTGTTGGCAATCGCAATCAGTTCCTCGGGCGTGTAGGGAATCATTTCCGACTGCAGTTCGCTCATCAGCGCGTCGTGACCGATCGGATCGCCGACAATGTCGCTGGCGTCGCCCGGCCGTGCAGCTGCGGCCGATGGACGCTGAAATCCACCTCCGCCGCCCTGGCCGCCGCCTCCACCGCCTCCGCCCGGGCCACCACCAGGACGTGGACCGCCCTGCTGGCCGGTTTGACCAGTGCCGGTCGCGCTGCGCAGTCCAACCACGCGTTCGCTCATGAATGAGGCATAGCCACTGAGCGCTTCGTCAACGGCCTTGTAAGGCTCTTCGTTCCACCAGGTGAAAACCGGATCGTAGCCGTTATAGAACGTGTACCAGTTACGGAGGTTACCGCGCAGTCCGTTTATGGCGTTGACGCCACGGAAGGCCACGGTCTTCTTGACCTTGACTGCCTCGGGATCGGTGCCTCTGAGGCCCGCCTCGACCAGTCGGCGCGTATCGTCAATCTGCTTTTTCATCGCGGTCAGGGTCACGGCAACTTTCGCCGAATCGATTGGCTCCATTCGTCGCCGCGTTTCTTCCAGGTCGACAATCGTCTTCCCAAACGGAATCAGCGGCGCGATCTCGGCGAGCTGCTTTTCTTCAATATCAAGTTGTCGCAACTCGTGCTCGAGGTGGGTGCGAAACAGAATGTAGTCAACCTTGCCTTCCTGGCTCATGCCATCAAAGTTGAGTTTCTGGATTCGCTCCAGCGCGTCGGAATAAAATTTTCGAAAGCGTTCGCGCCGGGCATGGGAACCGGCAACCGGATATGAACGCTGCAAGCTGCCGCGATCGACTACGTAGTATTCGAGAATCGGCCGCATCTCACTGGGTGAGAGATCGTCAGCGGCGCTTGTGTCAGCAGATGATTTATTGGGACTGCTCGCGCCTCTCTGCTTTTGCGCCGAGCTTTCAAAAAGAAATCCGGCCAGAATAACGGCAGCGAAAATG
>DATISD010000192.1:0-6329 GCA_035469005.1 Pyrinomonadaceae bacterium
TGTTCCGGCAACGCCGACGATACAGAACGGCTGCCGTCCCGCGTCGAGATCAATTTTGATCGCCTCGCGCAAGCGATCCAATCTGACGTGATAGCCTTCGTCGCTTTCGATCTTGCGCAAACTCTCACGACCCAGTCCCAGAATGTCGAGGCTCTTTTCAACTGAATAATGACATTGTTCCGAAGTATATACAGTGAGTTCGCGCGCTTTTGTCCGCGCGCCCAGCCGGACCATTTCGGGCGAAACGCGATCGCGCGCGCACTTCAACGCGATGAGGTTCGCTTCTGATCCGCCGCTCGCCAGCACACCGAAGGCTTCATCCTCATAACCGATTAATTCACAAAGCCAGCGGATCACCTGAGATTCGATCATCGCTGAGGTTGGGCCGTTGCGCCAGGCGCCGGCGTTCTGGTTAAGCGAAGAGCACAGCGCATCCGCCCAGACACCAATCGCCAACGGCGTTGGATTAAATTGTCCGAAGTAATGGGGGCTCGGCACCAGCATCGCATGGGGAGCTACATCGTGCGCGAATTGATCGAAAATTTCCTCGGCAGTCC
The DNA here is from genome assembly GCA_035469005.1 of Pyrinomonadaceae bacterium. Classification (GTDB taxonomy): domain Bacteria; phylum Acidobacteriota; class Blastocatellia; order Pyrinomonadales; family Pyrinomonadaceae; genus UBA11740. The sequence continues at coordinate 558 of DATISD010000192.1, forward strand.
TGCCGGCCTCTGGCAACGGCTCGGCGAACAGTTGTTTCAGGTCATCCGGTGTTGCCCGCGATGTAACCGGCGCCGTATCCAATCGGGCCGCGTGATCGCTAATCAGTTTGGTTACGGCGCGCCCTAACTTTTCGTGCTCGTCTCTTAATGATTCAGTGGACATGTTATCTTCGTGCTCGAAGTTAGCGCCGGGAGCGGAACCGAGGGATCGGGAACCCCACGGTGATTAATCCCGTCGCTACCGCTCCGGGTTCTGACCCGGCTAATGTAAACAGAAGATCTGAAGAAATGGAAACGACAACCGGTGAATTTACTGAAGCAGTCGGGCGGGCGGCGGCGGCATTTGGCCTAACACTTCGCGAAAGCGATATTCAGCGGCTGGCGGAGTATTACGCGCTCGTCATGAAATGGAACCCGCGGCTTCATCTTATTGCTCCGTGTTCGCCACAGAAATTCGCAACTCGTCACATCCTTGAATCGTTGCTGCTGCTCAAACATCTGCCACTGAATGCCTCGATCGTCGACGTTGGATCAGGCGCAGGCGTCCCGGCGATTCCCTGTCTGTTGGTACGCGCCGACCTCACGGCGACGCTAATCGAATCGTCGCAGAAGAAAGGCGTCTTCTTGAGGGAGGCGCTGCGCGCCGTCAGGCCCTCGGGACGCACGCATCTAACCGTGGCTCGTTTTCAGGACGTCCCGTCACCACGGGCCGATTTTGTAACCTGCCGAGCACTCGATCGTTTTGGCGCCATCCTGCCTAAGTTAGTCCAGTGGGCGCCCAATGCGACCTTCCTGCTGTTTGCCGGCGACACCGTCCGAAAACGAATCGAATCGCTCTTTTCAATCCTTCAGCTAGAACTCATTCCCCAGTCACAGCAGCGATTTTTAATCACAGCCCGCCGAACAATTCATTTTTGAGGCGCGATTGCGGGATTTCTGGAAGCATCGCTGGATTATCGGGTTTTCTCTCTTACACGGATTGGTTGGAGCTGCGGCCAAACTTCGCCGGCGGCGACGAGCCAAAAGCGCCTGGAGAACCGGGACAGTTTACTTCACAGTAACTGCAATCACTTGCTGGCCGCTGATCACAAATTCAGCCGGCGGCAGTTCCCTTTCGTAAACGGGTGAAAGTATCAAGGGCGTGTAGCCTCCCGATGTACGTTCGTTGTTGAGCGTCGCCACCATGGAGGGCGGCAGATTCGGCAACTCATTGGATCCGATAACCACGCCCGGCGCCGGTCGCAACAACTTCAAATACAGACGATCGTTTTTCTTTGTCTTATTAATCGCATCCACCAGTTGCCCCAACTCGCGAGGCACGAACACCTTCGCTGAGGATGACTCCTGCAAAGTTGCGCCATCGCCCACCATAATCATCAGTTGACCGGACGGAGCGTCGGCGGGAATCTGCACGGGAATTCTTTCGACGAATTGTTTACCGGAATCTGTCCGCACGTAGGCTTGAATTTCGACATTCTCGCCGCGGCCGACTTCCGTGCGGTCCAGCGATATACGCTCAAGCGTCGCCGCGTTCTTCTCCTCGCTCGAGACGATGTTCAGTTTGATGGCGCCAATGCTCACGTTATCGAATCCGCTCCCCAGCAGCGCCGCGGCGGGAGTAGCAACTGCTCCTGCGGCAAGCAAGGCAGCATTCCCCGAAGAGAAGCGTCGCTGAATAGTGATCGGAGCCTGGCCGGTGACCGCGATCGAGCCATCGACACTAATGGTCGCCTCGCCAACCGAGCGTTCACGGGCAGCGATGCTGTTGAAGACCGTGAGGTTTAGCAGCAAGGGCGTCAAAAACTCATCGCTGACGATCTCATAGGAAAATTCCTCGTCCTGCCCGCGACTGGTGTGAAGATTCAGCTTTACGGGGATCATCTTCGGAGCGCGTCCTAACTCCCCAAAAACCCCTGTCGCCCGGTCCTGTGAAATCGCTCCGACCATGCGACCGGGTACGGCCAGCTTGAACGAGTTGAAAGTGTTGGGAATTACGATTACGACTGAACTCTCAGTCATCGGCATATCTGCGCTGCCCAGGCTTAGGAAGGGATGCCCGAAAGCATAGATTCTTTCGCCATCACGATACGTAACGGTGCCGGCAGCGGCAATCGAGTAGTCACCTCGTGCCAGTTGCACTGTTACCGAGGCGCCGGGAACCAGCGTGTTCGCATCAAAACTCTCGAGCGGGGTAATCGGGGCCGCTCCACCAACGCCCGACACGGGCAGCAATCCGCTCTCAGTCAACTGGGTCGTAAAGAGGGAAAGAGTCTCCTGCTTAATCCCGCTGAAAACCACGGGTGTGGCAATCGGCTGAATCTGTTGGCCCATCAAGGGCGCGAGCGCGGAATTGCTTGAGACCGGCGCGATTAGCGAAGTCGCCGTGACGCTCTGCTTCGGCAACGACGGCTTCCAATCGGCGCGCGCCAGAGACGAGAAAGAAACAGCGCGGGCTTCGGTGGCTTTTGGCTTTTCCTTTCCCTGCTCAAAGATATCGATCATTTGCTTTATTGGAGTGATGCCGCAGATTGGCTCTTTCGAAAACGGAAAGCTGTAGGCGATCGCGCCGACCAGTTTGTTGTCGATGAAGACAGGCGAGCCCGACATGCCCGCGAAAACACCGGTCCGGTCCACGTTCGGTCCGTTTAGTTTAGCGATGATTGTGGATTGTCGCGGTCCTGTGTACCCGTTAAGAACTCCGAGGATCTCAAGCCCGAACTCCTGAGGCTCGCTGCCGGAAAAGACCGTGCGGGCTACGCCTTTCATTCCCGGCTTCAAATCTTCAAGCGCAAAAAGCGCGGTACCATTACTTCTGGTTGAAGCCGACTGGAGCTTTACCTGGCCCAATACTAACGACGAAGAGCTAACCAGTAGAATCAGCCCAATAACCGCCACGATTTGTGTTTTGAGAAACTTCATAATTCAATTACCGCGATTACCATTCGAGTCGGATTAGAGTCCGGCGTCAATATAGCCCGAAATCACCCGGAGATAATAGCATGAGTACGCCGAGGTTGGATGTCGAGGGATTCATTCTGGTTGGCGGGGCGTCAAGCCGCATGGGCGCGGACAAATCCCGGCTTGTCCTCAAGGGCAGGACTACTGCGTCGCTGATAACGGAAGCTCTCCGGCCGGTGACGATTAACGTGAGTTTGGTTGGTTCTTCCGCTGATCCGACCAACCCTTCATTGCGGAATATTCCAGACCTGCAGGAACGTTGGGGACCACTGGGAGGAATTCAAGCCGCTCTGCATGCTTGCGAAACTGATTACTGCCTCGTAGTTGCCTGCGATTTGCCGTTTCTGACGAGCGAGTTGTTTGCCTACCTCTTACAGTTGAGGAGTAAAGCGGACGCAACCATTGACGCGGTGGTTCCATTGCAAAGCGATAGACGTCCCCAGCCGCTTTGTGCGGTTTACAAAAAAGGGGCCTGTCTGATGGCGGCCGAGAAAGCAATCGCCCTGGGCGAACACACTCCGCGCGCGATGCTCGATAAGGTCAAAACCCGATACGTTAATTTCAGCGAGTTTGCGAGTCTTCCCGGCTCCGAGCATTTCTTCTTCAATCTAAATCTTCCGGAAGATTACGAGCGTGCAAAGGAAATTGCTCGTCAACCGTGTTACCCAAAGCGTTAGTGACGGTCAGGCGCCAGGCCTGAGCTTTACCATTCGACCACCAATCATCCAGAGAGGCATAGTAAAGAAGGCCATGAGTTGGTCTGACCTTCCCTAATGGTTCCGTCGCCAACGCTTCGCTCCTGACAAATAATCAATTCTTTCTGTTTGCAAATTTTTGTTCTTGATTCATAATCCCGCTCAATATGTCACCCCGCAGCAGACTTGCTCGTAAGGTTCTTAAATCATTCTTACCTATAGTACTTGTTATCCTCCTGGCGGTTGTTTCAGTTGCTGCCTGGATTGTATACAGCATTACTCGTCCGCCGCGCGCGCCTTACATCATCACCCCGCAAACTTTTGCAAAGGTAACCGGCCCTGTGCTGAGGGCCAGTGATGCGACATGGAAGAATCATGATGGAACTGAAGCGCGCGGTTGGCTGATTAAGGGGGCTGACGGAGCGCCTGCCGTAATTCTGCTTCACCGGTATGGTGCCGACCGATCCTGGCTGTTGAATCTGGCGGTGAAGTTGACTGAATCCACGAACTTCACTGTGCTTTGGCCCGACCTGCGCGGCCACGGCGAAAATCCACCGGTGCGTTGGACCCTTTTTGGCGGCATCGATGGTGATGATGTAACTGCGGCAATAGAATACTTGCGCGCGTTAAAAACGGATGCCGGGCAGACTCAGGTTTCGCGCATAGGGATTTACGGAATCGAATTGGGCTCGTACGCAGCGCTGGAAGCGGCGAAGCGAAATTCGGAGGTGCGTGCGCTCGCGCTCGACTCAGTTCCCGGTTCCCCCGACGACATTATTCGCCACGCAACTGAAGCGTGGTCCGGAATGAAGAGCTCAATTTTTCATCGAATGGCCGGTCTGGGGGTTAGGGTTTACGGTCTGGGAAAATATCAGAACACGCCATCGTGCGATCTGGCTCGCTCTTTGCGCGAAGTCCGAGTGATGCTGCTTTCGGGCAATGAGGCCGACCCATGGCAGCGGTCAACTGTTGAGGTCGCCCCCTGCTTCAATCCACCGGCCGAAGTCAAACGTGACCTGAGCTTAACCGGAGCCAATCTTCCAGCCGCCACGGGTGAGCAGGAAGAGTCTTACGACCGTCCGGTTATCGAGTTTTTTGATAAGGCGCTGCGATAGACCGAGGCAGAGCGGCCAGCGGGATCGAGACGCTACCTTTCAATTACGCTTGCTAATTTCCAAACCACCTTCCCCTCGCTACCGTTCACGTTTCTGTAACTCGCGAACAGCTACCAGGGCAACGCGTCCGTTGTCACCAATTATTTCCGTTTGGGCGCCGGCAAAAGAGATCAACTGCGATTCGAACTGAAGCGGCACGAAACATAGAACGACCCCGTTGTTCCGCCGAGCCGCTTCGGTCACCTGAATCACGCCCTCGAACTTCACCGGTTCACCATCCTTCTGATAGGTCAGGCGGCCGGCCGCGTAGAATTCCGCTGTGCGTTCAATCGTATGCAATTGCACAACAGGCGTGGTCGCATAGCCCCGCGCGGCAGCGGTCGTTAAGAGATCGCGAACCGACTCTGTCCGCGCCACGACTGGCGCGGCGCACTTCAAAACCACCGCTGACGTTACGAACACCACAACCGCTATTAGAACAAATAGGGGTCTGCGTAATTGCGGACGTACAAGCGTTGCGCCGCCAACGATCGCCAGCGGCGTCGCCGCGATGATTAAACAGTAGGTAGCCACATCATAATGGCGGTGCATGTACCAATAACCAGCTGCCGCTAACCCAATCAGCATCGCTCCGGTCAGTCGCAGTAGTGGCTGGCCGCGTTCCGCTTTAAGAGCACAGGCGATTCGCTCGCCAACCAGCAAGGCTATCGCCGGGAGAACGGGAAGAATGTACGCAGTCAATTTCGAGCCGGAAAAAGAAAAAAAGACGATCGGGACAAACAGCCATAACAAGGCAAATACCCGCAGACAGTCCAATGCACTCTGCCCTCGCCATGCCCAACGCCGCACGGAAATCAGCGCGGCTCCGAGCCCGATGGTCCATGGAAAGGCGAGGCCAAGAACCACCGGCAGATAAAAATAGATTGGGCCTGGATGATGATATTTGTTGCTGACAAACCGCGCGAAGTGGTGCTGAATAATGAACTGGTCAATGAAAGTCCAAC
>DATISD010000193.1:0-2508 GCA_035469005.1 Pyrinomonadaceae bacterium
GAGCAAACGGTGCCTGCCGACGCCAATGAACAACAGAAAAGAGCCATCGAAGACCGCAACGCGATGTACCGCCAAGCCCTGGCTGATTTAGAAAAAGCCGGCGTGAAGATGACTGCAATTGAACTGCCGAAGTTTCCCACCCAGAACATTCGCTACATCCTGACCGCGGAAGCGGCAACCGCGTTCGATGACATCACCCGCGATGGCCGTGTGAATCAGCTCTCCGGTCAGGCAGTGTTTGACTGGCCCAACAGTTTCCGCACCTCGCGATTCATTCCCGCTGTCGAGTACCTGCGCGCGCAACGCGCCCGAGTCCTGCTCATGCGTGAGATGGATAAGCTGATGTCGCAATGGGACGTGTTCGTTTCGCCGGCGCCTGGCAGCGCCAGCTTAATCATCACGAACCTGACCGGCCACCCGGCGGTCTGCGTTCCGTGCGGCTTCACGGGAACGCCGAGCCTCCCGCGAGCCATCATGTTCACTGGCGGCTTGTACGACGAAGCATCACCGCTGCGCGTCGCGCTCGCGTTCGAGCAAGGGACGAAGTGGCACACGATGCATCCGAAGGTTGATTGGGCTTAGGTTTTGCCGGAACCATCGTCATGGAGTCGGTACCGGAGCGGTACGCACGCCTCTGGCGTGCCATTATCGGAGTGTCAGCACGCCTGAGCCGTGGGTACCTTACCCCGGAATCCAAATCTTTTCGGCCACCACTACTTCTGCATTGCGTGGGAGTTCGATCTGATCATTGGCCTTGGTATAAAAAGCGAACCCTTTGTAACTTACCAGGTACTGATGATACGTTGAGATCAAGCCGCCCTCAGCATAAACAATCAGCGGAGACTCAATCTTTTTCAGGATCTTTAGGAATTCGGCAGGTTCAATTCGCACCACCGTGCCGCTGGCCTTGACCGCATTTGCGATCATTTGCGCGGCGATGAACAGCTGCCGAGGCGCCCATAGATCATTTCTCCTGCAAAGGATTTCGCATCGTCATGTTTAGTTCGACCGGCACGACACGTTTGAAGCTGCCGGAAATTCCCAAAATGCTCTTCTTGAATTTTCCAAAAACATAAATGCGTCCGGTGACTGGCCAGGTTTCTCTCGAATCCGTCCATTCGCCGATCGCGGCCAGCAGCGCGCTGGGCATGTAGATGTAGATGCGTAGTGGCGAACCCAGCGTGGCCGGCTTCTTGTTGGGCAGATCGAACTCATGATTGTATTCGTCGATGTCAACCGAACGCCCGTTGATGTTCATGTCTTCGAACGCCAGAAAATCAACGTGGCCGCTTTGCTTTACCGGCGCCACGACGATTGGTACTTCAAAGGTAATTCCCAGCGGCGTCACGCGCGCGACCCTCGGATCGCCAAGTTTTATCAGCGAGTCGACATCTGAATCGGTATTTGCGCCGTTGGATTGCCCTTCGGGTTTTTTCAGCTCGACCACAGTCCGTTCGACTTTATAGCCCCGGATCTTGTCCGGGTAAGTGCGCGTTTGAGCCAGGGCAGGCGTCATGGCAATCAAAATAATTATGAATCCGCTAACTATGGCGAGTTTGTGCAGCGCTGAGGTTCTTAATCGAGACATGTGCTTCAGTTGCTTTCGATGTTGTCGTTGATCAATTCGTTCAAGTCCAACACCAGCGCAATGGTGCCGTCAACCAATTCTGCGGCTCCGCACAGGCCGGGCCATCGCCTCGCATGACGGCCCAGGCTCCGGACCAGCAGTTCCTGCACGCCGACGACAGCATCGAAAGCTATTCGATACTTCGGTGTGCCGTTCCCGTTGCTTGTTGCATAAGAAGGCGATCGCCAAACAACCATAGCGCCTTCTACGTTCGCGTTCCGATTGTTCTGACCCAGAAGCGACTCGAGCTGCAGCAAAGGTAGATTTTCGCTTCCCATCGATTGCCGATCATCGAGACACGCTGCGTCGATGGCATAGACTTGATCGCCCGATCTCACCAGCACGCAACGAAGCATCGATAGAGCGGCCGGCACAATCATCGCAAACGTGGTGCCGGCGCCGCTCTCGGTCGCTACCCGAACCTCTCCGCCGGCGATGTCCATCGCGCGATCTACGATGTCCAAACCGATGCCACGGCCCGAGAGTTCTGATAATTCATCTGACGTAGAAAAGCCTGGCCTGAAAATAAGTCGCAGGCATTGATCGACAGACAACTCTCTCCCGGCGATTCCGTGCTCAGCAGCGGCAGCGACAATGCGCTTAATGTCAATGCCACGGCCGTCATCGGTCACGATGATATGAATGCGGCCGGAATGATTCGCCGCGGCCAACCTAACGCGTCCCACTGGTTTCTTCCCCGCGGCTTTGCGCTCGTCCGGATCTTCGATGCCGTGAGTGATCGCATTTCTCACCAGATGTAGAAGAGGATCCGCCAGGACATCGGCTAATGATTTTTCGATCCCGACATCGCCACCCACAATCTCGAATTCAACTTCTTTGCCCAACTGCCGCGCAGCCATCCGCCCGGCACGAGATGCAGC
>DATISD010000194.1:0-4051 GCA_035469005.1 Pyrinomonadaceae bacterium
GGCGTGGAATCGTGACCGAAAACCAAAATAAAGGTGTCAATCGGCTTTCCAGATGTTCAAATCGGGTAGGAGGCGGCGTCACCGCCGCCGTCCTCCCACACCACCGTACGTATGGTTCCGTATACGGCAGTTCATAAAGCAAGCTGGAAGCGCAACCGTTGTTCCAGCAGTGACAAAAGACCACAACGATCAAAGTAGGATTTGGGAGGGGCAGCGTGCCTGTGCGCGGCCCCGGCATTCCACCAGGGGCCACGGCCATTCATCGCTGACTTCTGGGCCTGCGCGTGAGCGAGACCTCGCTGCAGCAACCCTTTCATGCGAGTAAAAGGTCGCTGCCATTGTCGCCAGATAAGGCCACGTAGTTTGCGGCGTATCCAGTCGAGCCAGCGCTGTGCCTGCGGCTTCCTTCAGATTCCACCTGCGATGACACCCTTGCCGACCAGCTAACGATTCCCCCTGTCGGGTTCGTAGGAGATTTTCGCTCCCAAGTGAGTGCGCCCTGCCGGGCGCACAAGTAAAAAAGGCGAGAGCTGATAGCTCTCGCCTTTTTTTGTTCAGTGATTGAGCCGGTCGCTAACTCCCGGTGACACGCTCCATTACGCCGGCGCTGGTGTCCCTCCGGTAATTGGCGGCAGGATTGGCTTCAGCGGTTTCGTCGAAGGCTCTTTCACCGCCGGCAGCTCCTGCTGCACGCCCGGCTCTCCGGACTCGCCCGTATCATCCAGCGTCAAACCTGCCACGATGCGGCGAATCTGCACGCCATCAAGCGATTCGTGCTCGAGCAGTGCTTCCGCCAGCCGCACCATTGTGTCGCGATTTTCTTCGATGATCCTTCGCGCGCGCTCGTACTGCTCAGTCACGATCTTGCGAACTTCAGAGTCGATGCGAATCGACGTCTCTTCCGAATAATCGCGATGTTGCGCAATCTCGCGGCCAAGAAAGATTTGCTCTTCCTTTTTACCAAAGGTCAGCGGCCCAAGCTCGGACATGCCAAACTCGCAAACCATTGCGCGGGCAAGTTCGGTCGCCTTCTCGATGTCGTTCGAAGCGCCGGTCGTAATGTTTCCGAGGAAGGTCTCTTCTGCAATACGGCCACCCATCAAAATCGAAATCTGACCGAGCAAGTATTCCTTCGTGTAGTTGTGACGGTCACCTTCGGGCAGTTGCTGCGTCACACCCAAAGCCATACCACGAGGAATGATGGTCACCTTGTGCACTGGATCCGCATTCGGAACCTTCAGGCCGACGAGAGTATGACCCGCTTCGTGATAAGCGGTGACGCGCTTCTCTTCGTTCGAGATGACCATGCTCTTGCGCTCAGCGCCCATCAGTACCTTGTCCTTGGCCAGCTCAAAATCAGACATGGCCACAACTTTCTTGTTGTAGCGAGCGGCATTGAGCGCCGCTTCGTTCACCAGGTTGGCGAGGTCCGCGCCGGTGAACCCGGGAGTGCCGCGAGCGATCACCATGATGTCCACGTCTTCGCCCAACGGAATCTTTCGGGTATGAACTTTCAGAATACCTTCACGGCCACGCACATCGGGTCTCGACACGACGACCCGACGATCAAATCGGCCGGGTCGAAGCAGCGCCGGATCCAAAACGTCGGGACGGTTCGTCGAGGCGATCAGGATCACCCCGTCGTTCGACTCAAAGCCGTCCATCTCGACCAGCAACTGGTTCAGCGTCTGCTCGCGCTCGTCGTGACCACCTCCGAGACCAGCGCCGCGATGACGGCCAACGGCGTCAATCTCGTCGATAAAGATGATGCACGGCGCATTCTTCTTGCCTTGTTCGAACAGATCGCGCACGCGCGAAGCGCCCACGCCCACGAACATCTCAACGAAATCTGAACCTGAAATCGAGAAGAAAGGAACGTTCGCCTCGCCCGCAATTGCGCGCGCCAACAAGGTCTTGCCCGTTCCTGGCGGGCCCATCATCAAAACGCCTTTAGGAATGCGGCCGCCGAGTTTTTGAAACTTCTGCGGTTCTTTCAGGAATTCGATGATTTCCTGGAGCTCTTCCTTGGCCTCTTCAACCCCGGCGACGTCTTTGAAGGTGACGCGCTTTTGCTGATTGCTAAGCAACTTTGCTCGCGACTTACCGAAGCTCAAGGCTTTGTTCCCGCCCGACTGCATCTGCCGCAGCATGAAAATCCAGAAGCCGAAGATCAAGAGGAAAGGCAGAATGTAATAAAGGGCCGGCCACCAAAGGCTCGAACTTCCCTCCTCCTGTACATTCTCGACCAGCGTTTTGCCTTCGCTGTCAACTGCCCGGGCCGCTTTCAAGATATCGTTCTTGGTTTGCTCATTCGTTAGCGCAACGTGATATTCGACGTTAGGCGGATTCTTGTCGATAGCGACAGTTTCAGTCTGCTTAACAATCAGCGATTTCAGTTGCTTATCTTTAATTTTTTGATCAAGCTGTGTGAGATCGATATTCTGTGTGTTTTTGCTGCCGGGATTAACCAGCTTATAAATCAACAACGCGCCGGCGATAATCAGCAGCCAGAAAATGATTTGTCGTGCGGTAGAGCTCAAAGCCTTCGATTCCTCCGAGGCCGATCATACCCTAAATCGGCCATTCTGGTAAGAGGCCGTCTTTTCTTCCCGGCCTCGGCATCATCCGCCCTGTTATCAGTGTCATGACGGAACTCTTAAGATGCTTTGCCACACCCCTTCCGGTGCCTGCGGTTTGTTATGCTTTCGTAAGTACGCACTCCGTCCCGATGAGGTTCACGATCGAGGCTTCGATCGAGGTCCGCAATAAAGAAAAAGGCCCCCGCTTCTCACGATTATTGCGCCGCCCGGTAACTCGATCATGCGTCCGCTCTTATTACTGAAAAGAAACTTCTCGAGAGCGACGATATGAGCATGTTCAAGTCGCCGCAAATCACCTCGACAGGCAGCAAGCCACTGTCTCAGTGCGCGCCGACGCAGCGCGGGCTGCGCATTTCGGAGTAAGTCAGTCCGCAAGGCGTATTCTTTCTTTCCCTGGGTCTGGCCATTGAGCGACAGTTCAAGCAAACGGGTAGCCGCACCCTCAAGAATGACGTCGTCTTCGCGCAAAATCTCAGCGGTTCGCGCCAACCCTTCGACGAATCGTGGATTGAAAGATTTCATCAGCGGGAGAAGCTCATTTCGTACGCGCACCCGGGCAAATCTCGGATCGGCGTTCATGTCGTCCACCCGAATCTCGATCGAGTGTTGCCGGCAGAACCCTTCGGTGTCAGACCGTCGAGCCCACGACAGCAACGGACGGACGAGGAGGATTTCTGTTCCGGCGTGAATTGAACGGACCGGCTCGATACCACTCAACCCGGCGGCGCCACTCCCGCGCAGAAGATTCAACAAAACTGTCTCCACCTGATCGTCCAAAGTGTGGGCAGTCAGGACAATCGCTGCTTTGTTCGAGTGAGCTGTCTTTCGAAGGAATGCATATCGCGCGCAACGCGCAGCCTGTTCTAAATTGTCCCTTCCTGAGGCGGCTTTGGCACGCACATCAACGGCCTTGACCACGGCCGGATATCCCAGCGTCTTAGCCAGAGAAGACACAAAACGCGCATCTGCATCCCCCGACTGTCCACGCAGTTTGTGATTCAGATGAGCAACCACAATCTTGATTGACAGTTTCTTTGATTTGACGAGTTCGACGACTCCAAGCAAAAGCGCAACCGAATCAGCTCCGCCAGAAACAGCAACGATCGCGGCTGCATTTGCAACCGGCAGGTCGAGCTTCCGCCATTCACGCCACAGGTGCTGGCTAAAGTTACTGAGCTTTTGGCGTCGGGCCCCAGAGTTAATTGGTTTTGCCGTTTTTCTTTTTCTTGACGTCATTGGCTGCGGAGCAAATCAGAGTCTTCGGCGCCTAATCGATTTCAGGCAGGATTCTACCATCGAATTCCCGCTCTCCTCGGGCCGGGTCGTTGCTGACGAGCGGCATGTTTGCGATCGACAACTACAAAACGTAAGATCATTCGTCGAATCAACTCACCTGAATGGAGTTAACCGTTGCAATCACCGGGGCCTCGGGCGCAATTTACGCGCATCGG
>DATISD010000195.1:0-4568 GCA_035469005.1 Pyrinomonadaceae bacterium
AATCCGTGTCGAGCAGCACTGAGTAGTCAAAAAAGATATCGTAGATACGCACGACCTCTTCTTCGCGCAGGACAATGTCGGAAGTTGAAGCGTTGCCTTCATGCATCGCCAAACCGATTCCAAAGTGCGTGTCGTGATAGAAGTTTGCGCCGGTCGAAATTATCCAGTCGATGAAGCCGGCCCGGATCAATGGAATCAGCGCGGACATTCCCAAGCCTGCAGGTGTCAGGGCGCCGGTCAACGTCACGCCGACCGTGACATCGGGCTCGAGCATCTTTTGCGCAAACAGCCAGCAAGCTTCACGCAGACGCGCCGCGTTGTACGCGACGAACGTGTTGTCGATCAGATCGACGAGCCGCGTATTCGGCGCGATCGGCTGTGGATCGATCCGGCGTCCGCGCAGCAATTTGCTTTGCTTCTTAGCCAAAGTTTTCGTATACGACAAACCCTGGTTTGTCGTTGCCATTCATTGTGCGATTGAGACAAACTGAAGTTTGTCGAACCCGAAGAACGTGAAGAAAGAATAGTCGGCGAGTCGGCTTACAGTTGTCAACCGTCGAAACCGCTTTCAATTTGCCAGTGGCCGCTTGAAATAGAAAGCCATGTTGCGATTTCCCATACCGACGACAGCCGTCACAAGTTCCCAACCCTCATTTCCCAGGGTCTCGAGCTGATCCTGAGTTAGCCAACCGTCGACGAGTTTGTACTCCCACTTTTGCATGTTGAGAACCTCCGTTGTAAGGTGCGCACTCCTCTGGAGTGCCGCTACCGATCAAGCACGCCAGAGGCGTGCGTACCGATACGTTCGAGGCATTCGCGACAAAGACAATCCCGGTACCGTCGCTTCAATTCGGCGCGGCCTTCGTCACTCAATTTGATCTCAGAACACCAGCAGCCGCTGAGGCTCGCGCCACAGGAAAAGTTGTTCCCGCAAGACTCGCAAACCAGGTCACGTGAGAGTCCTGACGACATGAGCACCGTTAGTTTGCGTACCACGCCCTTCATCCGTGTTCCGCCGCCTTCTCGGCCCCTACTGCGGCCGTTCGTCGCAGTCGTAAGCGCGAAATCCTTCTTTCATCCGCGTCAAGCACTTCGACCTCGAGCCCGTGGAAACTCAAATGCTCGCCCAGACTTGGCACGCTCCCTTTTTCCGCGATGACGAAACCGGCAATAGTCGTAAAGTCGTCAGCGGCGATCTCCATACCGAATAATTTTTCGATCTTTCCAATCTCGACTGCTCCCAGAACTTCATAAGAGCCGTCGCCGGCCGGGGTTATTTGTTTGGCCTCTTCGCCGCTGATGTCCTCATCCTCGATCTCGCCGACTATCTCTTCGAGAATATCTTCAACGGTCACCAATCCGGCAACACCGCCATATTCGTCGATCACAATCGCCATGTAAACGTGCGCCTTCTGCATTTCGGCCAGCAGCTCGGCCACGGGCTTGGTCTCCGGCACGGCATAGAAAGGCCGCATGAAAGGCGCGATGGGCGTGTCCGCTTTGCCCATGGATAACGAGGGCAGCAAATCCCGCAGATAAATGATTCCTTCTACGTTGTCGATTTGATCGCGATAGACAGGCAGGCGCGAATGCTTCGATTCGATGATCAGTTTGCGCGCGTCGCGCACGGTTGCGGTTTTGGGCAAGGCGACAATTCCCGTGCGTGGCGTCATCACCTCGCCGACTCTGGTGTCGCCAAATTCAATAGCCGATTGGATCAATTCGCGCTCTTCCTCTTCGATGATCCCTTCGGCCTCGCCGACGTCGATCAGTGCCTCGATATCATCATCAGTATCGTCGGCCCCTTCGTCATCGTCGGCATCTTCAGTCTCTTCCTGCTGGCGCAAACGATCGAACGAGCGATGCCACGGCTCGGCGGCAAACGCCAGGGCACGGTAGAAAGGCCGGAGAACGGGCAACAGCCGAATGAACTTTCCTTCGGGATCGCGCAGCGATATCAGTCGTGGAATGAATTGCCGGAAGATGCCGGCCAGCACCAGGCCAATTGCCAGAGAAATAAACAGCGCCCAGGTGTTGGTGGAGAACCATTGCAGCGCGATAAAGGTCACCAGCACCGTAAAAATTACGAGCAGTATTTGAATTGCCGCTGAGAGCGTGAAGCTGAACCGCGAACGGTTTTCGAGAATTTCCTTCAGGAAGGGAGCGTAACGCGCCTTGGGATGCTCTTCGGCTTCGGCCGCCAGCCGTCGCAAGCCGATGTCGCTCAGCTGGCCGAAGGCCATGTCCACTGAGGCCAGAAACGTAAGCACCAAAAGCAGGACGAAGCTTATGGCTAATTCAATTTCCATTGAGACGTAAATGGTAAATGGTAAATGGTAATTAGACAAAGGTGTGTTTGGAGTTCCGCCTTTAGGCGGAATCGAAGCCGCCCGCAGTCTGCCGCCTGAAGGCGGAACTCCGAACTAGATGCCCAGTTTCTTTCGCAGTTTCAATTCCCGCCGGTTCATTTCCCCATCATCCGTTTCGTGATCATAACCGCACAGATGAAGCAGCCCGTGAAGGATCAACTGTTCTACTTCATTTGAGAAAGTAAGCCCGTTTAGTTTTGCCTGTGCCGCAGCACGCTGAACCGAGATTACGACTTCGCCGAGTTGCGATTGATTTTCTTTTTCAAACGGCTCGGCTTCGTGAGGAAACGAAAGCACGTCGGTTACTTGATCTTTGCCGCGAAATTGCCGGTTAAGCTTTCGGATGGCTGCATCGCTCACGAGAACGATGGCCGCGCCTGGTTTGCTTGCGTCAATCGCCCGTAACGCTCGCTCACCGAATTCACGCCATTGCTTAGCGTTGAACTTTCGACTTCGTTGGTGGTTGATAACTTCGATCATTTTTGGAGTGCGGCGGCAAGCGGAGCGCGACGCCGCTTTGGATTTCAGGTGCGATCCAAAGCGCCGCCGAGGGCGGCGCACTCCAAATTAAATCTCGCTCTTCTTCGTATGCGACTCGTAGGCTTTAATAATCATCTGCACCAGTTTGTGCCGGACGACGTCTTTTTCGCTGAAGTAAACGAATTCGATGCCTTCGATGCCGGCCAAAACGCGCTCGGCTTCGACCAGGCCGCTGCGCTTGCCGGTCGGCAAATCAATCTGAGTGACGTCGCCAGTGATGACAGCCTTTGAGCCGAAACCGATGCGCGTCAGAAACATCTTCATTTGTTCGCTCGTCGTGTTCTGCGCTTCATCGAGGATGACGAAGGCATCCGACAAGGTACGCCCGCGCATGAAAGCCAGCGGCGCAATTTCGATGACGCGTTTTTCGAGCAGGCGTGTGACGCGCTCGTAATCAACCAGATCGAACAGCGCATCGTATAGTGGCCGCAGGTATGGATCGACTTTCTCCTGCAAATCACCGGGCAGAAAACCCAGCTTCTCGCCCGCCTCCACCGCTGGCCGGGCCAGAACAATTCGATTCACCTGTTTCTGCATCAGCGCCTGCACCGCCATGGCCACACCCAGATAAGTCTTGCCCGTCCCCGCCGGCCCAATCCCAAACACAATGTCGCGCTGCTGAATCGCTTCGACATATTTGCGCTGCATCGCCGATTTCGGCGCGACCTGTTTCTTGCCGGCAGGACTGAAGCGCGAGCGAGTGAAATAATCGCGCAGGCTGTAGGCGCGGTCCTCGGCAATTTGGGCAAACGCCTCGCGTAATTCCTTGTCGGTAAACTGCCGGCCTTCCGCGAAGAGCTCTGAGAAGTCTTCCAGAATGCGCTCGACGGTTTCGACGTCCTTGGGATCGCCATCAACAGTCAGGCTGTGGCCCCGTCCGTTAATTTGAACGTCGAGCAGAGACTCGAGGTGTTTGATGTTTTGGTCGTGAACGCCGAACAGCGTTTCCAGGCCTCTGGGCGGAAGCTCAATTTGCTTCAACTTGTGAAACTATCTCCTGATTGATGACGGATTTTGAGGATGTAAGCGACGAAAAACTTGTTCGCATAAGTGTGTATCGCACGCTACTACGAGGGAGGGGTGAGTGTCAAACGAAACAAGATCAAAGCGACGATCTTAATCTGATTTCCTCTGCGGCTCTTTGCGCATTCCTCCGCATTTGCTCCGCGGTTAGATTTCTTTGCCTTATCAACCGCAGAGTAAGAGCCGAGGTATGCGCAAAGGAACGCAGAGAAAACTGAGATTAGGTGAACATCAAACCACTAGGATGGCGCCACGGTAACCTCGTATCCCTGCTGCAAACCGAGAACATACCTTTCCCATTTCTGCTTGAAGGCGTTCATATCTCGCGCGCCGAGGACCTGTCTCAGAGTGGCGTAGCCGGAGGGGTCAGTTTTTTGATGTGCTACAAACTCTCGGTAGAACTTCAGTAATAACCCCCTCTGTTGCAGGTAGTAACAAAGATATCGAGACTGCGCGTAGTTCGTGCCCTTGTCATCGTTGTAGAACGAACTGGCATCGAGCGACATGAGAGTTTTGAACGACTGCACCTGCCCGGCCTTAATCGCCCGTTGCAAACCTGGCAGCCGCCAATTGGGATATCCGTGAATATGACCGTCGACCTCTCCGCTCTGCTCGTACAGCGAGCCCAGCCCTTCG
>DATISD010000196.1:0-3049 GCA_035469005.1 Pyrinomonadaceae bacterium
CTTCGGCACGCCGCTGTACCCGCCGAGCAAACTGCGTCTGGCGTTTGGGCCGATGACTGCGATCGTCTTGATCTTTCTGAGATTGAGCGGCGCGAGATTGTTTTCGTTCTTCAGGAGCGTGATCGTTTCGCGCGCCGCTTCCAGGGCCAGCTCGCGATTCCGGTCACAACCGACGATGCGTTCGGCTTCATCCGGATCGACATAAGGGTCGTCGAACAGGCCCAACTTGAACTTCCAATACAGCACCGGCGCGACCAGATCGTCGAGTTGCTTTTCTTTTAGCTCCCGTTTGCGAACCAGATCTACGAGATGCAGATAGCAGTCCGGCTCGGGCAATTCGATGTTGACGCCGGCTTCAACCGAGAGCCGGCAGGCTTCCCGCTTGTCTTTCGCGACAAAGTGGCCGTGCGTCTCGGGCCGGTAATTCAATTCCCAAATCGAGTAATAGTCCGAAACGACAAAGCCATCGAAACCCCACTCTTTGCGGAGAACGTCACGCAGCAGCCAACGGTTCGCATGCGAGGGCACGCCATCGACTTCGTTGTAGGAAGCCATCACGCTGATGGCTCTGGCCTCCTTGATCGCTTGTCTAAACGTAAAAAGAAATGTTTCCCGCAGCACGCGCAGCGAGACATTTGCGGGCCCGCAGTTCATTCCCGACTCTGGCTGACCATGCCCGATAAAATGCTTCAACGTGGCGATCACGCGCTTCTTATCTTTGAAGGAAGCATCACCCTGGAATCCGCACACGGCGGCGATGCCCAGGCGCGAAACGAGATACGGATCCTCGCCGTAGGTTTCTTCAACGCGTCCCCAGCGCGGATCTCGTGCCACGTCCACCACAGGCGTCAATGCCTGGTGCGTGCCGCGAACACGCGCTTCCTCCGCTGTCATCGTGAAAAGTCTTTCGACTAACTCAGGATTGAAAGTAGCGCCCAAACCGATCGGCTGTGGAAAACTGGTCGCGTCAATTGCCGCCTGACCATGCAGACATTCTTCGTGAAAGATGACGGGAATTCCGAGCCGGCTCTCCTGTAGAAAAAACTTCTGAATATCGTTGGTAAGTTCGGCGGTGACGCGAGCGTTGCGGCCGCCCGCAGCGTCACTGGGGCGGCCGACCTGCCCTAAACCGTAACCATTCTTGAAATTCGCGCGCGCCTTCTGAAGGTCGAAATTGCCTGCTGCATCAACCAACGTTTCGGCCTTCTGTTGCCAGACGCACATCATCTGCGCAGCCTTTTCTTCAAGTGACATTCGCGACAATAGATCCTTTACCCGCTTAGTCGCGGATAGACTGCGATCCAGATAACGCGGCGGTTGAGACTTCTTACTCTTTATTTTCTTATTGAGATGGTTCTTCTTCATTGTGTTTGGTGACGCCCAAACTAGGGATTCGCGATTCGGGGAAATCCGCATCGCGGCAGGTCGGAAGACAAACTCGCCCGCGACGTACGCGTCGTCTCTCACTCAGCGGCGATTCCTGGGCTCGCCAGAGTCGGCCGCGCCAGATGACGGTTGCTGAAGACGAACCCACGCACGGAAGTTTCCCGCGAACATTCGCGTTACGTCACGCTCGATTTCCTGTCGCGTTACAGCGCGCCCACTTTGCAGCAGTCTCTCGTACGTCTCATACAGAGACGCAGCGATCACGACGCGTGAATGCCGCCACTTGTAGATCAACTGTTCGAGTACACTGGCATCGGAATGTTGCGGGATAAAACTGGATCCCAGGAGTTCCAGGCGTTCGCTCGTGATCTCAGCTACGATGGACGGGTTGTTGAGAAACCACCAACAGCCAAACGGCATCAGGTTATTGAACTTGCGCGCGGACACGCACAGTTCATGTTGGTTTTCGCGCGACAAAACAGTCGCCAGAAAACGCACGTCCGGATACTCGGCGCAAATGCGCTCGAGGGCGGTCAGGTCGGCGCGTCCCATTCCGTCGCCTGCCGCTCTTAGCGCCGGGTTTATCCCGCGCCGAACGCCAATCATCAAAGCCAAAGCGAGCCCGTGTGTTCGCGCGGTCGGCAAGACAACTTCACGGATCAGCCGGTCGCGGACATCAGTATCCGGGAACCTGAACTCAGCCGGAAGAGAGACGGCCATGTAGAGCGGCTTCATGCGCGCGATCCACTCATCGAGAAAGCGCCGCAGCTCGGTTACGGTTGAGCCGCTGAGTTCAGCGTCTACCGCCAGGCCCTGCCCGACTAGCGTGGGGATCGCTTCAGGCCAGTCGTTCAGCAATCCGTCCAGGCGCAATGAGGAATGAAAGCGATGGTCAGATTTCCTGCCGTTTCGCCAGCAAGGGATTTCCCGTGAATTGAACGGATCGTTAGTCATCACGACGTCGCTCACGCAGGCAACTTCCAACACTCGATCGAGGTGTTCGTGCGGATCCTGCGAACGAAAGAAAGCGCGCGCCTCTTCGAGGTCCGGCGCCCTCGGGTCGAGGCCGAATGCGTCAAGGATGGAAACGATGCCGCGACCAGCTTCCGATAGAGGGGTGTTCTCGACGAAGAGTTTCTGCCAGACGAGGTCGGCCCGCTCCAGCTTTGTCATCGCCCAAAAACGCTCGTGCGAGAGATCCGTCGAACGGAAAGTCTCGGCGATGAGATAATGGTAAGTCAGCAGTTCATCAATACCGTAGAGGAACAACCCGCCAAACTCAGGAGGAAAGAGGTGCGTGTGAACATCAATCACCAACGTTCTGACAGCAAGGTCAACCTCTCGTCTTAGCTCTGAGCTGTCAGTTAACAGCTCTGCTCGCACGGCAGGATTTTCCATCAGGCTTGTCATTGTTTCGTCCTCTTCCTATAACTCTTCAAAAGCGAATGTTAGCGGGCCGCCTGGCGTCATTCGGATCGGCCCAGCGATCATTTGGAATGAGCGGCGTCCAGCCCTGCCTCAGCGGATCCTGATCGTAAGGGTATGATCCCAGTTGCCGATAGAGCTCTGCGTATTCGGCCAGCTTATCTCGATCAAGTCGCACGCCGAGGCCCGGCCCTGTCGGCACCAGGATGGAGCCGCCCTCATATTTGAACTTGCCACC
>DATISD010000197.1:0-3326 GCA_035469005.1 Pyrinomonadaceae bacterium
CCGGAGGAAACGCAAGGCTTACCGATACCTAAAGGGCCGCGTCTGGCTGATCGCCGTTCAACTCAGCGACGAACCCCTCGCAATATCATTCCCGATCGCTCAGAATCCGTTGCGCTTAGCGCTCCATCATTAACGGCTGCCGCTTCATCGGGCGTTAACGTTTCCGCTCAATCAGATCCTGGCGCTGACAACAATTCAGAAAACACTCTAAGAATGGAAATACAGACCAGGAATCCCAACATCCGTATTATCTGGTTCTCTCAACGAGACCGGAAGCGGGTGTCTCCAAATTCGAAAGGTATCTAGGAGGCTTGTTCTCATGCTTAATACTATGAAGCACTTATCCGCAGCGTTGGCTCTCGCACTGGGCCTGGTCCCGGCGTCATTTGCCCAGCAGAGCTCCAATACGACACCACCGCCGAGCGACAATTATGTCACCGAGAAAAATTTTAAGAGCAAGGTGTTCGAGGCGAAGTACCGCGACCCGAACAGCCTAGCCAGTGTACTCAAGCAACTGGGCAGCGGCTTCAAAGGCGCGACGATCTCGGCGAGCACGGAGTTCAAGACACTTACGGTGCGTGATTTTCCCGAGAACCTGGCGACGATCGAAGAGGCCCTTAAGCGGCTGGATGTGCCGGGGACGCCGCGCCCAAATATCGAGCTTCATATGCACGTGCTCTTAGCCTCGAATACCGGCGGCAGCGGCGCCGAGGTGCCGGCTGAATTAAAGGACGTGCTCACGGAATTGCGTGGCACGCTCAACTACAAGAATTATGAGTTGGCAGCCTCGGTGGTCCAACGGCTGACGGAAACGCCAAGAGGACTCCAGGGAGCGGGAACCGCAGAAGTGCCCAGCGGGAGTCCGGGAACCCCCAATCTCTCTTTGCCTTACGAATATTACATTGGCGCCGTCTCGTTCGCTCAGAATGCCACCGGAGCACCCAGCGTCCAGATTGGCGAATTCACATTTTCGGCATTGTCTGACAAGGATCGGGCCAGGGTGAACACAGCGCTTAACCTGCGCGACGGCGAGAAGGTTGTGGTGGGAACCGCCACTATTCGCAGTCGCGCTCTGGTTGTGGTGCTGACAATGAAACTGGTCAAGTGAAGTCAGACAGCGCCGAAGGCGCGGCATTTAGTAGCCACAGCCGTAGGCCGTGGAATGAAATTCTCACATGAAGCAGGGGGCGTGCCGGAGCCGGCATTTTCCCGAAGAGTGACAATGAAATTGATGCCGCAGCTCGGAGGGCCCAATTACTGTATGTAGCAATAGCCACGGTCTGACGGCCTGGCTATTTAATGGTCCTGCGAACCTCGAGAATCGGGGATTCGCCGATCCCTGGCTTTCAAACAGCTTCCTGCTTGAGTAATTTGCGTTTGCGCTCCATTCCCCAACGATAGCCGCCCAGACCCTTGTCTTCGCGAATCACGCGGTGGCAGGGAATGACCAGCGCGACATGATTGCTGGCGCAAGCGCGCGCCACGGCGCGCACAGCTTTCGGTTTGCCGATCGCTTCCGCGACATCCTGGTAAGAGCGAGTGGTGCCGCGGGGAATTCGCCGCAGCTCTTCCCAAACCTGCCATTGAAATGCAGTTGCCTGAACGTCGAGTGGCAAGTCTGCGTGTGGAGTTTTGCCCGCGATCAACTTCAGCACTTCATGCAACCAAATATTCAGGGAAGGGCTAATCGTTGTGTCTTTCGAATCGATCGACGCATTCGGATATTCGGCGAAGAGTGCCGCGACGAGTTTTGCATCTGAATCACCCAGGGCCACTGAACACACGCCACGCTCGGTTGCGGCCACCAGCAAACGACCCAGAGAGCAATCGGTTGTCGTATAAATGATTCGCATGCCTTTGCCTCCGCGACCATAAGTCGCGGGCGTCATTCCCAGCCGCGATGAAGATTGTTCGTAAAGACCGCGGCTGGATCCGTAGCCAGCGTCATACATCGCATCAGTAACCGATGCGCCCTGCTTCACGTTTGTTTTGAATTGATCCAACCGTCGCGATTCCGCGTACTGGCGGGGAGTAATTCCCATGATTTCTTTGAACGTGCGCTGCAGGTGATGTGCGCTCACACGAGTTTCCGCACTGAGCGTCTTCAAGGTTTGCGGCTCTTCGTCATGTTCTTCGATTGCATGACAGATTTGGCGCACGAGTTCGATCCGCGGATCGCTCGCTTGCGCCCGGCGTGGATGGCAGCGACGGCAGGCGCGAAATCCAGCCTGTTCGGCAGCTTCGGGAACCTGAAAGAAACTAACTTGTTCGCGCCGCGGTCGTCGCGCGGGACATGATGGCCGGCAGTAGATTCCGGTCGATCGGACGGCAAAAACAAAGCTGCCATCACGCGAGGTGTCGCGCGCCACCACTGCATTCCAGAGCTCCGGATTGTCCATCACATTTGGCATGTTCGTTGATACTTGCAACATTTTACTTCACCTCTTTGGATTTAATGAGTCCAATAATAGGACGAACCCGCCGTCGCTTCTATCCGATGTTTGCGGTCAAACTTTTGGAGTGATGGCGCCCCCTTGGCTCATGTCAGAACCGCGAGCGATAGCGACCGGAACATGCTGGCCCCTCACGCAAAAGTATCTTGAGCGCTGGACACGAAAGCTGGAACTAGGCACCCTCTTACAGGAATGCCTGGAATGACTGACACAGAACCTGACGTCGCGCGCAAATTCTACGAGATGATCATGTCTCGATCGGGTGAAGAGCGGTTCATGATGGGGATTCGCTCATTCGAAGCCGCACGAACCATTGTCCTCGCTTCGTTGCCTAAAGATTTGCCCGAACTCGAACTCAAACGAAAATTATTCGAGCGTGTCTATGGTGCACCCGTGGAAGATTTCCTTGACGGCGCGAACGAAGACTTGGAGGACCCGGCGTGAAAATCGCCCTTAAATACGGAACCGGTGTCACCCTCGTCATCGCTGCCTGGGTAGCGCTGAAGCATTTCGTTTTGCACCTTGAAGGGGCGAATGCTCAGTTTGCGGACATTGCGGTTTTCAACTTCGCGGCAATCGTCGGATTGATGATGGGGATAAAGGAAAGGCGAATCGCGAATGGTGATTCGCTGACTTTCGGACAAGGATTTCTCACCGGCATCTCGATCGCGGTTACCTACGCCCTTCTCACGAGCCTGTATTTTGTTTTTCTTTTGGCCAGAGTGGGGCCGAAATTGATGCAGCAGGAGGGCGAGACCAGTTATGTCAAAGCTTTCCTGGGAGTGTCGATTGGATTCGCGCTATTCGGCGCGGTCTTTTCGGCGATCATTTCGCTGGTAGTGCGGAAGTAATGGTAGTGTCAGAAGCCCGACC
>DATISD010000198.1:0-3306 GCA_035469005.1 Pyrinomonadaceae bacterium
GTGGTATTGATTTGGCCGATCGTGACCCGCATTTATGACAATTCTAACACTGATCCCTTCAGTGAATGAGCGCGCCCCAAGTTCGCGCTCGGAGGGGCTTCGTTGGCCCGTACGACGGCTACAGAACCGCGAGCGATAGCGAGCGGGATCAGGGTGCAACTTAGAAGACCAGGTTTTTCTCTGGCTTTCAACGCCGTTCGCCCTGGTTGTCCTTTATTCCGCTCGCTATCGCTCGCGGTTCTGAAACGCCGTTCATGCACTTGGCCAGACGTAAAGTGTTTTGAGGCAAAACAGCCTGGAGGTGCAGTTCACCTTGCGTGCGTGATTCACGGCGCGGCGGCCGTGCCGCTCCACCCGTATAGTTGAGAGACCTCGCTTGATTGGTCACTCCGCGCTTCGTTACAATCTTCGGAACACGCAAACGATTCCTGCGTAAGAATCAATTATGAGTAGCTTCGATAAAGTATTAACGAAGGTTTTCGGCAGTAGCAACGAGCGCTTCCTGAAGACTGTCAAGCCGTTGGTTGCCCAAATTAACGACTTTGAGCCAGCCATCAAGAAGCTTACTGACGAAGAGTTGCGCGAGAAAACGGCGGAATACAAGGCGCGGATTGCCGACGCGGTTAAAGACGCGCGCGATAAAGATGATCGCAAGTATCGCGAGCAGCAAGTGCTCAACCAGATCCTGCCTGAAGCTTTCGCGGTGGTGCGCGAAGCCAGCGTGCGCACGACGGGAATGCGGCATTTCGATGTGCAGATGATCGGCGGCCTCGTGTTGCACCAGGGCAAGATCGCCGAGATGCGAACGGGCGAAGGAAAGACCCTCGTGGCAACGCTGCCAGCTTATTTGAACGCATTGACTGGGCGCGGTGTACACGTCATCACCGTAAACGATTACCTGGCCTCGCGCGACGCCGAATGGATGGGCCAGATTCATCGCTTCCTCGGTTTGACTGTTGGTTGCATCCAGAACGACATGGATGATTTCGAGCGGCAGACCGCTTACAACGCCGATATCACCTACGGCACCAACAACGAGTTTGGTTTTGATTACCTGCGCGACAACATGAAGTTCGATCTCGCGACCTGCGTGCAGCATGGCCATTACCACGCGATCGTCGACGAAGTCGACTCAATCCTGATCGATGAAGCGCGAACGCCGCTGATCATCTCCGGCCCATCAGAGGAATCAACCGACAAGTACTACCAGGCAAACGCGATCATCCCACAGCTCGTCCGCGGCGAAGAGCTGGAAGAAAACAAAAAGACCGGGGACTACGTCGTCGATGAGAAGAACCACTCGGCGGTGTTGACCGAAGACGGCGTCGACAAAGCTGAGCGATTACTGGGTGTCGGCAATCTTTACGATCCCGGCAATATGGAGTTGCTGCACTGTGTCGAGCAGGCTTTGAAGGCTCACACGCTTTACCGGCTCGATCATCAATACGTCGTGCAGGACGGCGAGGTGATCATCGTCGATGATTTCACCGGACGCTTGATGAAAGGCCGCCGCTGGTCAGATGGTTTGCACCAGGCGGTTGAAGCCAAGGAAGGCGTGAAGATCGAACGCGAGAACCAGACGCTGGCAACGATCACGCTGCAAAATTATTTTCGGCTTTACGAGAAACTCTCCGGCATGACGGGAACGGCGGAAACGGAAGCGGCGGAGTTTCATTCAACCTACAAGCTGGAAGTGATCGTAATTCCGACGCACATGCCAATGGTGCGCAAGGACAATCCCGATGTCATCTATCGGACGCTGCCCGAAAAATGGGACGCCGTTGTCGAAGAGATCAAGGAAAGATACGAACATGGCCAGCCCGTTTTGGTCGGCACAGTTTCAGTGGAAAACTCGGAACTGATTTCGCGCCGACTGCAACGCGTGGCCGTTCCGCACAACGTGCTCAACGCCAAGTATCACGAGCGTGAAGCCGAGATTGTTGCGCAGGCCGGCCGCAAAGGCGCCATCACCATCGCGACGAACATGGCCGGCCGCGGCACGGACATCCTTTTGGGCGGCAACCCCGATTTCATGGCCCGCGAGTTTCTGAAGGACGGGGAAATCGATCCGGACGAAGCGAACGAATCGCAATGGCAGGAGCAATATTTGAAGGCCAAGCGCATCGTCGAAGCGGAACACAAAGAAGTGGTTTCGCTCGGCGGTTTGCACATTCTCGGCACTGAGCGTCACGAGTCGCGCCGCATCGACAATCAGCTGCGCGGTCGCGCGGGCCGCCAGGGCGATCCCGGATCGTCCCGCTTTTTCCTTTCGCTCGAAGACGATCTGATGCGCATCTTCGCCGGCGACAAGGTCAAAGCGCTGATGCAACGGCTGGGCATGGAAGAGGGCGTTGCCATCGAATCAAAGATGGTCTCCAAGCGGATTGCGGCCGCGCAGAAGTCGGTCGAGGGTCGCAACTTCGAAACGCGCAAACACCTGCTCGAATACGACGATGTGATGAACAAGCAGCGCGAGACCATCTATGGCTTGCGCCGTCAATTGATGGAGGAACCGGATCAACGCGAGTACCTGGTGGGTGAAACCGGCGTCGCGCGCGACCTGTTGGCCGATCTCACCCGGCAATATCTCGACCCCGGCGCCTCGCCCGACGATTGGGATATCGAGAATTACAAGGTCCAGATTCATACGATTTACGCGCTCGATCCGGAAGCGGAAGGAATCGATTTCGAGACTTCTTCGTCCGAAGAGATTACCGAGCTGATTTGGGAAAAGCTCAAAACGAAGTACGCCGAAAAGGAAAAACAGATTGGCGCTGAAGCGATGCGCACCTACGAGCGCATCATCATGCTTAACATCATCGATGCGCAATGGAAGGATCACCTGCTGGCTCTCGATCATTTGAAGCAGGGCATCGGGCTGGTGGGCTATGGCCAGAAAGATCCGCTGGTCGAATACAAGAAAGAGAGTTTCGATCTTTTCCAGGCCATGCTCGATCGCATCGACACCACCACAATTCGCTCACTCTTCAATTTACAGGTGGTTTCCGAGCAGCAACCTGACGAGTTGCAGCGACGGCGCGCTGCGCGGCGCTCATCGATGAATTTTACCGGCCCGAATCAGGGCGCCGCGGCTGCGGGCGAAGAAGCCGGCAAGATCAAAACCGTCGTCCGCGATCAACCGAAAGTGGGCCGCAACGATCCTTGCCCCTGTGGTTCAGGGAAGAAGTATAAGAAGTGTCACGGCGCTGCGTAAATTCCTCTGTGCAATGGCCCGACCACGATTCTGCGGAGTATCGAATGGCCTGGTTTCGGTTTTCACCGGGCAGCCGTACATCCCCGCAACAG
>DATISD010000199.1:0-6985 GCA_035469005.1 Pyrinomonadaceae bacterium
CCTGCGGCCCGACAACAAGACATCTGAGCTTATCGACAGCGCCGGGATGCAATTGCGGGTGGCAGTGCAGCACGAAAAAAACAGGGCCGGTGCCGCGGCCGAGTTGCATGATGCTTCGGACGACGTGTATTACGTGTTCGACGGATCGGCGACGCTGGTGCTGGGTGGGAGGCTCGATGATCCGAAAGAAGCTGATCCGGGAGAGTGGCGCAGCCCGCGCATCATCGACGGCAAAACATTCGAGATTAAGAAGGGCGATCTGATCGTTGTGCCGCGCGGGACTCCGCATCAACGAAGCACCGCCAATAAAGATTTCACCATGATTTTGATCAAAATTTACAGAGATCCGCTCAAAGCAGGGGCGCCGAAGCCAACTTCACCCCAAAAACCATGAAAGAAGAGATCATTGGTGCTGAACAGGCGGCGTTGCCTGCCCAGTCCGTCAACGTGGGAGAGGTACTAAACGCGCGAATTGGTCGCTATCGATGGGTGATCTGTGCATTGCTTTTCTTTGCCACCACCATCAACTATGTCGACCGGCAGGTTCTGGGAATTCTCTCAAAAGATTTGCAACTGGCGCTGGGCTGGAATGAACTTCAGTACGGCAACATCGTAGCGGCATTCAACGCGGCGTACGCGCTCGGGTTGCTGGGCGCCGGGCGTTTGATGGATCGCTTTGGAACGAAGATCGGTTACTCGCTCGCCCTCGCCGTCTGGAGTTTAGCGGCGATGGGCCATGCTCTGGCACGCTCGGCCTTTGGTTTTGGAATCGCGCGAGCAGCACTCGGACTCGGGGAGGCCGGAAACTTTCCCGCCGCGATCAAGACGGTGGCCGAATGGTTTCCCAAGAAGGAACGGGCCCTGGCAACCGGTATCTTCAACTCCGGTTCGAACGTTGGCGCTGTTCTTGCCCCGCTGGCCGTCCCATACATTGCCAGCCACTTCGGTTGGCAATGGGCCTTCATAGCCACTGGAGCGATCGGTCTCGTTTGGCTCGGTTTCTGGATACCATTGTATGCACGGCCAGAGTTACACCCCCGGGTCAGGAAAGAGGAACTGGCTTACATCCAGAGCGATCCGGCGGATCCACCTACCGCTAAGATCCCCTGGCTGCAACTAATTCCTTACCGGCAAACGTCTGCTTTCGCTATCGGAAAAGCTCTGACCGATCCCATCTGGTGGTTTTATCTTTACTGGGTGCCTCCGTTCCTGAGGCAGAATCACGGACTTGATCTGACCACCATCGGCCCACCTTTAATTGTGATCTACGTGATTGCGGACATCGGGAGCATCGGGGGCGGTTGGCTTTCGTCAAGTTTGCTCAAGCGCGGCTGGACAATTAACCGGGCGCGGAAGACGGCGATGTTGACCTGCGCTCTTCTGGTAACGCCAATATTTTTTGTTTCCGGAGTAAAGAGTCTCTGGGTAGCGGTCGGGCTGGTGGGACTGGCGGCGGCGGCGCATCAGGGCTGGTCGGCGAATATCTTCACCCTGGCCTCTGACATGTTTCCGCGGCGAGCAGTCGGCTCGGTTGTGGGAATCGGCGGTATGGCGGGAGCCTTCTTTGGCTCCACGATGGCGGTAATTGTCGGCTACATCCTGCAAGTCACCGGCGGCAACTATAGAATTCCATTCTTCATCGGCGGCAGCGCTTACTTAACCGCGCTGCTAATCATTCACCTGCTCGTCCCCAAAGTTGAGCCGATCGACGTCGAGCACGTTGCGGCCCGGCCGTTTTCGATCGGCACGATAGTAGGCTTCGGATTCATGGGCATCATCTTTGGCTCTTTCGCCGGTTGGTGTAGAGGGATCCTGTCGCGAGTATCAGGCCCGCATCTCTTGGAGTACATGGCCGGCGGCGCGTTGGTCGGATTAATCGTGGGGGTGATTAGCGGCCTGATCATTACCAGCTCGGCAGCAAGAGTGCGGACCTGAGGATGGGTACGCACGCCTCTGGCGTGCTGAATCTTCAAGTGGACTTTATCGCCGGCTCAACGCGCTCCCTTCTTCTAAGTTGACTGCACGCCGGAGGCGTGCGTACCACTATGAGCATCCTTGACGCATTCAGACTTGATGACCGCGTCGCGCTGGTGACCGGAGCGTCAACCGGGCTGGGACAGGCCATCGCCATCGGGCTCGCAGAAGCCGGAGCCGACGTGGCTTGCCATGGAAATACTCGCTCGTCGGAAGCAACGTGCGAGACTATTTCGCAGCTTGGCCGAAAGTCATTCGCGGTTACGGGTGACCTGGCAAAAAAAGAGACGCCGCAGGAATTGGTTGACGCTGTGATCGAGAGATTCCGCCGCTTGGACATCCTCGTCAACAACGCCGGCACAATTCGCCGCGCGCCCGCCTTTGATTACTCAACGGAAGATTGGACTACCGTAATCGAGGTGAATTTGTCGGCGGTGTTTCGACTTTCACAGCTCGCCGGCCGGCAAATGCTGATACAGGGACGGGGTAAGATCATCAACATTGCCTCGCTGCTTTCTTTTCAAGGCGGCATCACGGTTCCCGCTTACGCTGCGTCGAAAGGCGGGGTCGCCCAACTGACAAAAGCTCTGGCCAACGAATGGGCCGGGAAGGGAATCAACGTCAACGCGATCGCGCCGGGCTACATGCGCACCGATAACACCAAAGCGCTGCAAGAGGATGAAACGCGCAACCGGCAAATCCTTGAACGGATTCCCGCCGGCCGCTGGGGCGAGCCTTCAGATTTAGCAGGCGCTGCGGTGTTCCTCGCTTCCGCCGCCAGCGATTATGTTAACGGCGAAATTCTGGTGGTTGATGGCGGATGGATGGGAAGGTGAGTGTTAGCCTAGATCTCATCCCGGTGACCCGGTCGCTACCGCTCCCGCTACTCACCTCATCCCGGTGACCCGGTCGCTACCGCTCCCGGTACTGACCTCATCCCTAGTGCGGAGCAACCAGATATAAATCTCTCCCGGCGCGCTCAACTACCAGCGTATCCGGATCGTTCTGATAATCTTCACGCCTGAACTGCCGGTGATCCATAAATCCCAGATGAACGCGGCGGCAAGTTTCTTCGTCGAGTGCGGAAGCCATCGTGATGCGATAACGCGGGACGACACTTCCTTTTTCGTCGCGCTGCCCGGCGTAAGAGACATGGGCCAAATGGGCTGCCACGGCCAGATTGTTCTGCAATTCAGTTGAGAGCGCCACCATCTCGCGCACGCGATCCAGCGGCGCGTATCCGTACTTTTCAATCAACTGTCCGTGCGTCTCAGAGATTGCTCGCAGATGCGGCGCGTAGATGATCAATTCGCCGCCTGCTTCGATAATCGCGCCGAGTTTATAACTTGCCTTGCCGCCGACCCAAAGTTCGTCGTAATGCTTGTCAAGCAACGCGACGACGCGTCTGTATTTGCGGCCCGTGTATTTGATGTGAACCTGGCGGCTGACTTCGGCGGCACGGCGAAATGCTTTGCGAAACTCCCCGGCGAACAAAGCGTGCGTGCGTAACAGGTTGTCATCATCGCGCGTCACCACGGAATTAAGTGTGATGATCTGGGCCGAAACGAAATCGGCCGCGGCCTCAATCATGTGGCGAGTTGGCGTTTCGACGCGGCCAATCACGTTTTCGATGCTTGCCAGCGCGCCCAGCCAATGCGTTGCGTGCGTAAGGTCAGGGCCGGCGACACCGGGGAACAGGTATTTCGCGCCGCCGGCAAAACCGGCAACTTCATGCGGGACGGTGGCGCTGAAAATCAGGATCGTGTCATAGATTCCAGGCGCCAGCAGCCGATTCAAATTCACCTTTACGGCTTCGTTGATTAAGCCAGCCGTCAGGCGCGAAACGTCGGCCCCGCTTAACTCGCCGATCGTGGTCAACTCTTCCGGAACATTCCATTGGTGATCGAAAATCTGTCCGAGTCCGGGAGTGGACGCACCATTGCCGGCGCCAATTTTCGACCGCTTTTCATCATCAGACATCGGGACGTGAGTTCCCTGAGCCACGAGCGCGTCGAATTGCTCGACGCGACGCGCCGAAAGAATCTCAGCGGCAAATGGAAACAACACGTCTGTATTGTCATCGCGGGTTTTGTCGGGAATGATAGCGAGCACGCGCGCACCCGGAGCGACCTGCATGAGGGCCTGCTCGACAATATGGCGCTGATCGCCTGGGGAAAGATCGAAGTCAGGTGAGCCAGTGCCAATAAACGCGGGTGCCGGTTTGCTGCTCATAAAGATTCGTCCCGGCCAATCCCTTAGCGCTGAATGCGTGCTGAACCACCTCTGGCAAGGGATCTTACCTCTTCCAGAGTCGCCATAGTGGTGTCACCGGGAAATGTTGTCAGCAGCGCTCCGTGGGACCAGCCCAACTTCAGTGCCTCTTCCGGGGTTTCGCCGGCCAAGAGTCCATAGAAGAATCCCGACGCGAAACCATCACCGCCGCCCACTCGATCATGCACGTCCAGATCACACGTCATGGAAACGTGCTGCTGGCCGGTCACCCAGGCGAGCGCACCCCAACAGTGCCGCGTCGTGGAGTAAACTTCGCGAAGCGTCGTGGCCACGACCGCGATTTGCGGATGCTTTTCCACGACTCGATCAATCATTGCAAAGAACGACGCCGGATCAAGTTTGGATGTTGCGGCAACCCGAGGCCCCGAAATGCCGAGCCCTTTTTGCAAGTCCTCTTCGTTGCCAACCAGTACGTCAACGTTCTTCACGATGCGATCGAAGACTTTCACGGCGCGGTCCTGGCCGCCTCTGTGCTTCCAAAGTTTCTCGCGAAAGTTGAGATCGAAAGAAGTTATAGCACCAGCTGTTTTAGCGGCCTGCATGCCTTCGACGATCAAGTCGGCGGTTGTTTCTGAGAGGGAGGCAAAAATTCCGCCACTGTGGAGCCAACGCACACCCCCGCGGAAGATTTCGTCCCAGTCGAAGTCGCCCGGCTTCAGTAAGGCGGCTGCTTCGTTCGCGCGATTGTAGAAGACAACCGGAGGCCGGATGCCGTAACCGCGATCGCTGTATACGGTTGCGATGTTAGGTCCCGTGACGCCGTCGTGCTCGTACCATTTGTAAAAGGGCGTTACACCCATGGCCTTGACACGCTCAGCCACCAGTTCGCCGATTGGATACTTGACCATTGCTGTCACAACGCCGGTGTTGAGACGAAAACAATCAGCCAGGTTAGCAGCAACATTGAACTCACCGCCGCTAACGTGGATCTGACATTCATGCGCTTTGCGAAAGGGCACGATCCCAGGGTCGAGGCGGTGCACGACTGCGCCCAGCGACAAAAAATCCAGAGCACCAGTCTGCGGGATTCTGAGAGAATCTTTCATTCCAGGCTTTCCTTTAAAGCGGAACTCGGGTAGTAAGTCATTTACATTTCCGAATAGACCAATCACGAACCAGTTCGCGAAGGCCTACCCTCTTGTGCTTTTGTGTCACAATTCAAGGAAGTTCGGTGTTCATCTTCTCAATATTGGCGGCGGAATGAAAATCGTCCGCGTCGAAATATTTCCGCCCCAGCGATTCAGCCAGCTTCCGCCCGGTAGTCGTTTTCCCCGATCCGGTCACGCCCATGAGCACGATGATCATACTGCCAATTTTGATTGATTGTCGCTTAAGTCGTGCCTTGCAGGAAAGCCCTGCATCAGGTTTCGGATAAGCGCGGTAATGGCACTTCAGTTGCGGCCGTGTTGGTTGGTCGCGCTTCAGCGTGCGAATACGTTCGTTTGCGCTGGGTTCCTGCGTCCAAAGATGCACATTGCTCAATAGCCATTGAGACAGCGTCTGGATTATTCTGGGAACAGAGATATGCCGAAACAGAGTGCAGGTCTTCTATTGTTCCGACAGAAACTTCAGGGGTCGCAACTTGAGGTGCTCCTGGTACACCCGGGCGGCCCATTTTGGCGTAACAAGGATGAAGGCGCCTGGACAATTCCGAAGGGTGAGTTTGCCGATGACGAGGACCCGCTCGCCGCGGCCAAGCGGGAGTTTCAGGAAGAAACTGGAGGCGACGCGCCGGTCGGCGATTACATTCCGCTCAAACCGGTCAAGCAGTCGAGCGGCAAGATCGTTCATGCCTGGGCGATTGAAGGAGATTTCGATCCGGCTGGTTTACAAAGCAACCAGTTTCTCAGAGAGTGGCCACCCCGGTCAGGTCGCATACAGGAGTTTCCGGAAGTTGATCGGGCGGACTGGTTCACGCCCGATACTGCCAAGCGTAAAATTCTCGCCGGCCAATCGCCTTTTATAGATCAGCTCCTCGGATCGCTTACAAACTAATCTAACTTCTCGCGCACAAACTGAGTTCGCGGATAGTCCCTCGAGGAATGTTCGCCAGGACGCGATCGGTGCTCACCAGCTCATTTCCTTCACCCCATCGTCCGCGTTGACCGCGTAAGTGCTCGCGTCGATGCCGGTCCGCGCGCGATACTTATTGATAATAAACTCGCAGAAAGACTCCACCTTATCTGAGCGAACGAGGTTGACCGTGCAACCGCCGAAACCTCCTCCGGTCATTCTTGCGCCAAAGACTCCGTCGCAACTGCCGGCGAGTTCAACCATCAAATCCAATTCCGCGCAACTTACTTCATAGTCGTCACGCAGCGACGTGTGTGATGCTGACATCAGTCTGCCAAATTTCTCGATGTCGCCATCTTTGAGTGCGATGGCCGCCTCGAGCGTGCGAGCATTTTCACTGGTGACATGCTGCGCCCGCCGGTAAAGTACGTCTGGTAATTCTTCGGCGTACTTTTTCAAATCGCCAACGTTTATATCGCGCAACGCACGAATCGTTGGCAAATGTTCGCTAAGAATTCTCACGGCCTCCTCACACTCGCGCCGCCTTTGATTGTAAGCGGACGTCGCCAACTCGTGCTTTACATTCGTATTGCAGATCACCACCGTGGTCTCCGGCAGATTTAGAGCGATGTGGTTTATTTCAAGTGAACGACAATCGATTAAAAGAGCGTGAGACTTTTGCGCGGCAGTTACTGTCAGCTGGTCC
>DATISD010000200.1:0-2656 GCA_035469005.1 Pyrinomonadaceae bacterium
GGACTGGCCTGCGCGCTTCGTGGATCGTCGACCCACTGCGCCTGCGGCGCCTTGCCCGAACTGCTGAGCTTCTGTATTTCGCTGTCGAAGAAGGCGCGGAAGCCGCCCGGATTCTTAAGTTGGGCCAGGACAATCGGCTCGCTCGGCTGGCCTTGATCATTCATCCCCGCACCCACGGCGATTTCCTCGCCCAGTTGTTCGCCGAATTCCTTGATGGTGGTGATGGATTGATTCATGCCAGGTCCGCGCTGTCCCTGCTGGCTGGCAAACCAATCCTTTAACGCCGGATTCTGTTGAATCCGCTCTTCGATGATGCGGTTTGATTCCACGATCGAGGCGGCCAGATTTGGCAGCGCCGCATACAGCACAGTGTTTTCCGGCATCAGGTCGAGCAGTCGCGTCGAATTACGTACTCCGGGTCGGGCTACTGCATTCAGATCCTTCCGCAGCACGGCCAGACCTTCAAGCACCTGCGCGTAACGTGCCGCGTTGCGGCTCCATGCCACTTCGTCTTTCACTGGGATGGTTTCAATCGCCGCGCTGGTGGTGGCCTGGTCGCCCGCGCGCAGAACCTTGTCGCTGCCGTTGCGATCCAGGTGTACTTCGCCTTCGATGACGCTGACGCGCGAACCTTTCGTTCCGGCATTGACTGCGAAGGTGGTGCCGGTAACCGACACCAGCGAATCGTTGGTCTCGACGAAGAAATCGCCGGTGGTCTGCGCGCCAAAGAATTTCCGGACCTCTTTGATCAGCTTGCCTATGACTGTTCGGTGTTTCGTCTGTTTGGTGGCTTCAATGATTACGCTGCCGCCATCCAAATGAAGAGTTGTGCCACTCAGCGTCCGTCTAATTGAAACCTCAGAACGATCCTTCATCTCGATCGTTGAGCCGTCTTCGAGGCGCACAATCGCATGACCATCCTTCGCGGTGCGAACAACGTCGCTGCTTCCGATCTTCTCGCCGACGTTCAAAGCTCGCGTTTTCGCATCAGTCACGAGATAAAGCGGACCGTCGGCCGCCTGCACCGTAGCTTCAATCGATCCCGTGTAACGCTGGATCAAAGGCAAAGCGATCAGCCCCAAACCAACCAATAACGCCGCGGCGATTCCCCAACGCAAAACCACCGGACGCAAATTGTAAGTTCCGGTCTTGCGCTGTTGTTTGCGGCGAGCCGGAACGGCCGTCTCGACCCGAGCTGCGCGCGCGTTCTTCAAAGCTCGCCGGCAAGGAATGCATTCGTGCGTGTGATCGACCAGCAAAAGCGAGCGTGCTTCCGAAAGCTGGCCGCCCAGGTACGCGGGAATCAGCGATTGAAAATCCGGGCATCCTTCAATATGATCGCCCATGAGAGCAGCTGCAATCGGAGCGCCCGGGCGTTTCGCGCGGATCTTGAGCGCTTCCGCTTCTATCCGCGTCCACACACGCGCGCTCGCTTCGCTTACCGCCCTGTCATCAACCTGCTCGGACTGAATTCCGGTGGTTACTTGATCCAAAATGTTGTCGAGTTCTTTGTTCTTCATGACTTTCGCTCCAATGATTGCAATAAACACTTTTCCTGTTTAGCGGCGGGCTACAACCCGCCACATTTCGGAGGGCGGTAGCCCTCCGCTAAACTTATGTCTTTCCTGAATGACGCAAATATCTTCCAATCTCTTTTCTTAAACGCGTTCGGGCCCGATGTAAGGTCACGCCCACTACCAGCGGCGAAGTATTCATCATCTTCGCGATGTCGGCGTTCCCATGGCCTTCGAAGTATCGCAGCGCAAACATTTGCCCGGCCGTGGCTCCA
Source organism: Pyrinomonadaceae bacterium (assembly GCA_035469005.1). Lineage (GTDB taxonomy): Bacteria > Acidobacteriota > Blastocatellia > Pyrinomonadales > Pyrinomonadaceae > UBA11740. Next base: position 1,790 of record DATISD010000200.1, read on the forward strand.
AGTTTGGCGACGGCTTCGCGGATGAGTTGCCTCAGTTCACGATCTTCCTGATGGCTTTCCGGATTATCTTGGGAAACAAATGTGGCGATGCTGGCCCGGTTCTCTACATCATCGAGCGCCACCGCTCGCGATCGCTTTCGGCTGCGCAAAAGGTCGAGCGAGGCGTTAATCGCCGCCCGCGAAAAATACGCTTCGGCATTATCAGCGGTCTCGGCTGTTTCCTGGCCTCGCGCGACGCGCAGAAAAACCGTCTGCAGGACATCCTCGGCGTCGGCCGGACTGCCCGTCACCCGATAAGCCGTGCGAAAAACACGATCTTGATGGCGCTGAAACAGGTTCTCGAGGCGGTCTGTATCCGAAACTCTCGCGTTGGGCTGCCCGGCGTTCGCCGGCCATGACCGTTTTGTCGAGTGGTCGGGCGAATCTCCCAGCGATTCTGCGCCTTCGGCGAATGAATCCACGTTCTTGAGCGGTTTAACAGCGGCCAGCACGGCTTCCTCCTGAAAATCTTCTCCGCTCATAAAACGCCCCACGCTGGAGATTATTAACATTGCAGTAAGGAAACTTGAAAGGTTTTCCGGGGGGAGCGCCGCTGAGATCGGCTTTTGCGCAGTCGCGTGAACGATACGGTGGTACAGAACCGCGAGCGGTAGCGAGCGGGATCAAGACGGTACTGTCTTTCAAGCCCGGAGTTCATTTATTGCCGCATTGATTTAACGCAATAGGAATTACTTATGGTTCTCTCGACGACGAGTCCCATGATTCCTGCGGCTAGGATGATCCCCTGAGCTTGCGATATTCCTTCGCGGCGCTAACGAGTAAACCAGTCGTATTCGTCACCCAATCGACTCGTGATTTTCTCCAGGT
>DATISD010000201.1:0-1544 GCA_035469005.1 Pyrinomonadaceae bacterium
GATACGACGAAAAGCATCTGCGCGAGTGGGGCCGGCTCGGTAAGCTTCATTCAATCGTTACTACCGGAGATCAACATGCCCCGGGCCCTGATAAGTTGCAGTGGATTGAGCAGGCTGCTTCTGAGATTGAGCGGTTGCAAACTGAAACTTCAATTTGTTCTGAATGCCCGGCCTGTCTCCCCGTCGAGGCGGCGGGCGAAGGTGAGGCCGTGGGTTGTTTGGGTCGCGTCAACTATCCGGTAGATGCGCACTTTGAAAAATTCATTGCCGATCGAGTGCAACTCTTTCTCGACACAACTGAGCCGGAGGATCGACCACGCCTTTTTCACATTCTGATCGATCCAGAATCACCCTTCGACGGTGAAGCCTCTAAAGAACTCCGACGCGTGACGACCGCCGACGGTTTGCGCTTCTTTGAATTGCGATTGCCCATTCGTTTGTCTCGGGCAGGCGCACATCTGACGACCGATAATGTTTTCGATTTACTGGCGGGGTTTCGATCAGAGGATTCAGGCTGCACCGGATACACGCGAGAATTTCCACCCACAGCGACGGCCGACTACTACGACTTCCTCGATTTGATATTACGGAATGATCTAAGCGAGTTAGAGCGTGAGCGCCTGAACTCTCGCAGCCGCAGTTACATCCAGTTCATGAGGTTGTTGGCTGCCTTGGAATGCGCAGAAGCGTTAGAGACTCGAGTGCTGGTGGATTGATGCTGGGAGTATCCTGCCGGCCTAAAATTGCAGACTGGATTTCTACGCCTCCGTCATCACGCATTCTGCTCATCTACCTGCCTGAGGCTATCCAAAATCAGATTCGTATTGCTGGCCGCTTCGATTGTCACCGGGAAGGTTTCGGCAGATTTTTGAAAATCAAAAGTGCCGGCAGTGATCTCGACTATCTGGCGAAAGGCTTCGTGAGCGGTTTGTTTCCCGCTTTCCGCGGCGACGATCTGCCCGTCGTTAAAAAACACCCGCCCGGACTGGGCATCGTTTGCCAGCGTTAGAATTCCCGTGAGCCGCGAGTTTTCAATTGCCTGGATCGCGTCAAAGACGCTGATCGTCATCAGGTCACCGGCAAATGTAACCGAGGGCCGGTCGCGCGGCCCGGCCTGAACCTGGGCGCGCTGCGCCTTTTGCAATTCAGGATGTCGCGCGCGGCGGATAGCTTCGAGGCCGGTCGCGATTGAAATACGATTGTCCAGCTGCTTGGCTTCGAGCAAACGATCGTGCGCTGCGTCAAAGTCGTCGCGCTCGATATATAGGCTGGCCAGCGCCAGGCAATGACGGGCAGCTTCTTCCGGATGCTTGTGCGACGCCGCGATTTCACGCATTCGTTCGCGCAGGGGAATCGATCGCGGGCTGCGTTCCAGCGCAGTCTTGAGCCGTTTCATCGCCCGATCGGGTGAGCCGTACTTGATAAATAACTCAGCGTCGAGCAGCGCAGTTTCGACTTCGCCAATCGGTTCTTTGTCTGCGTGTTGAGTCATCAATTTAATCAAGAATCTCCAGAGTGTACCACATTCCGATTTAACGAAAATC
>DATISD010000202.1:0-2163 GCA_035469005.1 Pyrinomonadaceae bacterium
GACACCGCGCGGACACCGGGTGTCGAACTAAGTTGAGCATTCAACTCGCGCAGCCTGGCGCGGATTGATTGTGGATTGGCAGTCCTGGCCGCTGGCGGCAGACTGAGTCCGAAAGTCAGAACGTTGTCGGCACGAAATCCCGGATCGACACTCCAAAGCGCGCGCAGGCTGCGAAGCATCAGCCCTCCGCCAATCAGCAAGACCACCGCGAGGGCCACTTCAACCGCAACCAGAACTGTCTGTGCGCGTCCCCGCAAACTGCCGCCGCGGCCGCCTTCCTTCAGCGTCTCAGCCAAACGCCACTTCGAATTCTTGAGCGCCGGAGCGAGCCCGGAAAGAAATCCGCTCAGCAACGAAATCGCGAGCGCGAAGATCAGCACGCGATAATCCACCTTGACTTCACTCGCCCGCGGCAAGGTTCCTGGTAAGACGCCAAGCGCAGCCTGCATTCCCCAATTGGCCAGGAGCAAGCCAAAAGCGCCACCAGTAAGGGCCAGCAGCATGCTTTCCGTGAGAGATTGACGCACCAGTCGCCACCGACCTGCACCCAATGCGGCCCGAATGGCAAACTCGCGCCTTCGACCAGTTGCGCGCGCGAGCATCAGATTACCGACGTTGACGCAGGCAATCAGGAGTACAAATCCAACTGCCCCCAGCAACAACCAGAGAGTTGCCCTACTGTCTCCGACCAACCTCTCTTTCAGCGAGCCAACTTTCGATCCGTTTCCTTTGTTACTGTCGGGGTAAGTGGCAGCGAGATTCTGCATCACGCGAGTAAGGTCGGCTTGCGCCTGATCAATCGTCACACCGGGCTTGAGCCTTCCCATTCCATGCAGACTTAATCCGGCGGTACGGACTTTCAACTGGGGAATGTTCCATTGTCCGATCGGCACAAACACGTCCGCGTTTCGAAACAAAGTGAAGTCCGCGGGAAGTACGCCGGCGACCGAATACGATTTAGCGTCAAGCGTCAGGGATTTGCTTAAGATGTCCGACGCGCCGCCGAACTTGCGTTGCCAGAGAGAATTACTAATGAGTACCGCAGGCGCTGCACCGGGTTCGTCTTCACCGGCGGCGAACCCTCGTCCCAGAATCGGCTTGATACCAAAGACCGAACAAAAATCAACTGAAACGTAACGGCCACTGAGACGCTCAGACTCGCCCACGCCGATCAAATTGAATGAGGTCGATCGCAGGATCGTCATCGCGGCGAACGTCTGGTTCTGTTGGCGCAAATCCAGAAAGTTCGCGTAAGGAATGGCCCCGGTCTCAAAGTTTGGCTTGCTCTGATCGAACGTTACCAGTTGCTCAGGCTGCGGAAAGGGCAAAGGATTCAGCAGCACTCCATTTACAACTGAGAAGAGCGCCGCGTTGATGCCGATTCCGAGTGCCAGCGTGATGATGGCGATCGCCGCGAAACCAGGCTGTCGCAACAAACTTCGAATGCCAAAGCGGATGTCCTTAATAAATGTGTCCATCAACGCCTCCGTTCTTGTGCCCGCTCCGGCGGTGGTTGGCCATTGTCTGGCCCCTGATCCTCGTCCTCAGCCTCAACTTTTCTACCAATCAAAGAAACACAAGATTGATTTCGTACCGCAGGACGAGTAATCGATCGATCTTCGTGGGGAAGCGCGGACGAACCTGGCGTGCCATCAGCGTGAAAATCAGCCGTACGAACGAAGCGCTTTCGAACATCGTCCGGGCGCTCGACTGCGTTGCCAAATAATTCGCCTGGGGTGAGGCTGACGATGACCAACAGCTTTTGCTTTAGGGTGACCGGTTTGCTGATCACCGCTTTGTCCCGGCTAAAAGGACATTCATAACTTAGCCGGGCGATTTCTAACCCATTTGCTTGATCATCCCCGAGGGTGCGCTTGCGGCCGGTGAGCGCCTTAGCTTTCCCGACCCGGAAATACTGGCCCGATACGAGCAGCACTTTGACCGGCTGAGTTTGCGTGCGCGATTTAGCATTAGTCATTTCCATTCGGGTCGCACCATCGGTGACCACGAAGGGGCGGGAGGAAATGTTGCCGGTTCGCAGACGCAGCTGGTCGAAGATCAGATAAGAGAAGTCCCGCTGTTCGCCGTTAATCGTTACCAGTTCATCCGGATTCTTAACCGGCAGAGGTTTCAGTAAAACAGTATCGACGAGACTGAAAATAG
>DATISD010000203.1:0-14773 GCA_035469005.1 Pyrinomonadaceae bacterium
TGCTGCGGCGGTTCCGCAACGAGCTGTTGACTGTTGCGTCAACGAGTTACGTCAAAGAGTATTTCATCGCGATAGCGCACCTGGCCTTGGGATATCACGATGAGGCGCTGACGTCGTTGGAAAAAGCGGCGGCAGAGCGGGACCCGTGGCTGGTTTGGTTAGGGACGAAAACCAAACTCGATCCGCTTCGCAAAGACCCGAGGTTTATTGACCTGTTTCGCTCGACCAATAATCCGCTGGCGTTTACCTGAACTCAACAAGGCGTCGAACGCACACCTGGAGCGTTTTCCGAGAACCAATTGTTAGAAGGTTCGACCCCCGCAGCCTAGTGTTTGCATTCAGCGATGCAGTGCTTGTAAACCGAGATGCAGGCGTGGTCGTGGCTATTATTTTTCCCGCCCTCAAGCAGGCATTCGTACAGTAAAGACGAGCAATAGCTCACGCAAGCTGGATCGATCTGCGCGGGTGACGTCGGCGACGAACTAGTTGTCACCCGTGAAGCCAGCATTGTCACAACGATGAGGCACAGAAAACCGAAGTTTCGGAAAATCTTCTTCATACGATCCTCCCCTGGGAATTCTTGACGTAGTCTGAGAGGCAGACACTATTCCTGTTTGGGGGTTGAGTCAATCAGTATTGGTGAAGCCGGGATTGAGCATTACCTGTCTTGCGATTGGAGGTCGAGGTTGGCTCTGTTCCGTGCGCAAAAGGCCACTTGCTTCTCAGCTCCTGAATGGTCCCGTTAAAGACATCTACATCCATGTCGTGTTCAGTTCCGGGAACCGTATAAAGACAGTTGCTTCGATCCGCAGCACTGCAATTCATCTCGCACGAAAACTGCCAAAGCGTGTAGGTCTTCCAGGTGCCCACGGGAAAGTCAGTGACACTTTTCCTGAAACGCGCATACCACAGGTGCGTCTTTGCAAAGACATCGTCTTCGCCATATTGATCGGCAATGGCTTTTGTCACCAGGTTGTTCGCGTAAACGATTGGATAACGTCCGGTCTTTTCTTTGATGCGGTTGATGAACAGCCGTGCCTCTTCAAGGCTCATGTGCTTTGTGCCGTCGGTGCTTTCCAGATCGAGCGCGATTAGGTCGTCAGCTTCGGGTTTGATTTTTTCCAGGAAGAAATCAGCTTGCTTGATTGGATCGCCGGGCTTGCCGTAGTGATAAGCGCCCCACTTGTAGCCACGCTTCTTCGCTTCAACCTTGCGCTCGGCGTACTTCGTGTCGACTCGAAAGCCAATAGTTGCGCGATGAATGATCGCCACGACGCGCTTGTCGGTGGCGAGCTGCTCCCAATCGATCGGATTTCCTTCAAACGGATCGATGGCGAGGGCGATGTTGGGATTCTTCCAGGGTTCGTTGAATTCGGGGGATTGGGTAAACGCGAACGAAGACGTCGCAAGAACAGTTGCGAGCAGAAGAATAATTCTCGATAGGATCGGTTTCAACCTACCCCCCTTTCGATAATCTCATCGAAGGCAACATCGATCTCGGCATCGCGCAATGCGCCTTTCAACGTGTAACGATCGACTTCGTTGTGAAAAGGAAAGACTATTATGCGGCCATCGGGATGCTTCATCTTCACGTGGCTACCTTTTCGATGGACTTCGACGAAGTCGAGCCGCATGAGCGCCGCGAGGACTTGTTTGCCTGAGAGAATTGGGAGTTTCAAATGGACAATTCAATGAGTTCCTGGTCTTCGCGGAGTTCGTTTGGTTCCGGCTCAAGGTATAGATCAATTGCTTCACGAATATTCTGAAGGGCTTCTTCCTTCGTCTTGCCCTGAGACCAGCAGCTCTTCAGCGAAGGGACGTGAGCCACGAAATAGCCATCCTCGCCGGGCTCAATGACGACCTTGATGTTCATGGCTTGAGATTAGCACCGCACAGATAAGGGCTCAAGCGATTTGCAGATCTGCGTACCAGTCGGATTCTCGCGCCCAATGTGGCAGGCAAGCGCCGCGACGTCTTTTGATCTCAGTAACGGGCATGACGCCCGTGCCACACTTGGCGTGCTATACTTTCAAGACCCCTCCAGAGAGTTGAGTCAATATCAATAGTGGCTAACGTCCTCGAAATCATACCCCTCGGCGGCATCGGCGAGTTCGGGATGAACTGCACCCTGATGCGCTTTGGCGACGAGATGCTCATCCTCGACGCGGGTATGGGATTTCCCGAAGAGAGCGCTTATGGCGTCGATGTCTGCATTCCTGATTTTGAAATTCTCGAAGAGTTTCGGAACGACATCACCGCGATCATCCTGACGCATGGTCACGAAGATCATCTGGGCGCGTTGCCCTACGTGCTGAAAAAGATCAACGTGCCGGTTTACGCGTCGCACTTCACTCTGGGACTGGCGGAAAGCAAGTTGGATGAGCACGGACTTTTGGGTGACGTGTTGTTGCATCGGGTTGAGCCGCGGGACGTCGTCACGATTGGCTCGTTTACCATCGAATTCATTCGAGCCTCGCATTCGCTAATCGATTGCTTTCATTTGGCCATTAAGACGCCGGTCGGCACCATCATTCATACGGGAGATTACAAGGTCGACGAGACGCCGGTCATCGGCGAGCCCATCGATTTAAGAAGCCTGCGCCGTTATGGCCAGGAAGGCGTGCTGGCACTGCTTTCTGATTCCACGAACGCGACGGTTCCCGGGCGAACGCCATCAGAACGCGCGGTCATCCCGGCCTTTGAAGAAATCTTTGCCGAGGCCGAAGGTCGCATCATCGTCGCCGCTTTTGCTTCTTCGATTCATCGGATTCAAATCGTCTTTGATGTGGCGCAGCAGTTCAATCGAAAAGTCTGCGTGCTTGGTCGCTCGATGCAGAAGAACGTCGAGATTGCTGATCGGCTCGGCTATCTCGACATTCATGACGGGATGTTAGTCGGTATCAACGAAACGAAGATGATGCGCGATAACGAAATCGTTTTCCTCGTCACAGGTTCACAGGCCGAGCCACGCGCTGCGCTCTACCAAATGGCGACGCAGGTATACAAAGGCCTGACGATCGAAGAAGGGGACACAGTCGTGTTGTCCGCGCGCATCATCCCGGGCAACGAGCGCGCAATTTCCAGGCTGATCGGCTTCATGTACAAACGCGGCGCAAACATCATCGAAGAAAAGCGCCGGCTGATTCATGTCAGCGGTCACGCCTCGCAGGATGATATCCGCATCATGACTGAGGCCGTGCGACCGAAGTTTGTAGTGCCGATTCACGGCGAATACCGCATGCTGTTTCGTCACAAAGAATTCGTGAAGAATCACCTGGGCATCCCTGAACACAGAATCGTTTTGATTGAAAACGGTGATGTGTTGGAGCTGGACGGCGAGCGCGCCGTAATAGTTGATAAGCGAGACACCAAGCGTGTCTTCATCGACGATTCAGGGTTTGAAGAAATTGATTACGAAACTGTGCGCGAGCGGAAAAAGATGGCCTACGAAGGTATCGTCACGCTGATCGTCACGATCAACAGCGAAAGCGGCAAGTTGGAAACGGCCCCGGAAATTGTCGCGCGGGGCGTGCGTGGCGTTGACGAGTCGAATGGTTTCATTAAGTCCGCCCAATTCGCCGTCGCTGATGCTTTCTCCAAAGCCTCACCCGCGCAGCTCGGAGATTCGACACTGCTGAAAGAGTACCTTCGGCTTGAGCTCAAGCGTTTCATTCAAGCCCAGACGGGTGCGCGTCCGGTGATTACGCCCGTTGTCCAGCAGATTTAAGTTCCCGATTGTCCGCAACCTGCCCCTAACTAACTGGGTTGTTTGAGGATGCGCCAAGGCGCGAAGAATCTTGCGCAAGATTGCGCCGCTGAGCTTTTCAATTTCAACCCATAGATTCTTGTCGCCCAGTCTGAGCGTTTGTTGTATTCTGGTTTAGGTCGAACCCTCTCGGCCGGTCATAGCAATGCTTCATTGCTAGTCAGTTTCCCCTTTTCAAACTCGAACTTAGAGACCGTCGAACGCGATCGTCAAACTCACCGGACAAAACCGCAACACTGATGGATTGGACTAATAAAGTTGTTCTAATCACCGGCGCGTCATCAGGAATAGGGCGCGCCATGGGAATTGAGCTCGCGCGCCGCGGCGCATCGGTGGGGTTACTTGCCCGCCGTCGCGAATTGCTCGAAGCCATCGTCGCTGAGATCACCGAAGCGGGAGGCCGCGCGTTAGCGTTGCCGGCGGATGTGATTCATGCCGAATCAGTGCGCGCCGCGGCATGTGAGCTGCGGCGAAAATTCGGATACATCGACTTGCTGGTGGCCAACGCCGGCGTTGGCGGCACAACTTACGCTGTTGATTTGTGCGAGAAAGAAGTTGCGCAGGTGATCCACGTCAACGTGCTGGGAGCAGTAAACAGCGTCACCGCCGTGATCCCGCACATGATTCAACGCGGCAGCGGACATCTGGTGGCAATCTCCAGCCTCGCGGCCTATCGCGGCTTACCAAAGTCGGCCGCATACTGCGCCAGTAAGGCTGGAGTCTCGGCTTTGTTTGAAAGTCTGCGAATCGATTTGATGAAAACCGGTGTTGATGTAACGATTATCCATCCAGGCTTTATCAAGACGCCGCTCACCGCTGGCCGGATGCGCATGCCTTATTTGCTGGAGTTGGACGATGCGGTGCAGAAAATGATCCGGGCGATTGAAAAGCGCAAGAAGAGATATTCGTTCCCGTGGCAGTTGGCTTCGATTGTGCGGGCCTGCATGCTGCTCCCGATTCCCTTGTACGATTGGATCGCCTCGCGAAATTCCTTCCGCGAGTAACGGGATTTTCAATTTTAGATTTTGGATTTGCGATTTAGGATGGGCGATGTGATACTTCGCACTTGGTCGACCGCAGCTCCATCAAATCAAAAATCTGCAAATGAAAATCTAAAATCGAATGACTTTGATTCAGGCCATCCTCCTCGGCATCGTTCAGGGCCTCACTGAATTCATTCCTATCAGTTCAACCGCGCATTTAGTGCTGGCCAGTCGTATCCTGGGTCTGGCATTGAATCCGGAACAGTTGACAGCATCGATCGCGGTGATTCAGTTGGGAACACTGATCGCTGTTCTGATCTATTTTGCCATCGATATTTGGAATATTTCGATCGCGTTCGTGCGCGACCACCTTAGGCTGCTGACGGGACGAAAGAATGAAGCTCCGGGACCGCGTCTGTCTTACGAAGCGCGGCTCGGCTGGCTGGTCGTGATCGGGTCACTTCCCGTCGCGATCGTCGGCTTACTCTTCAAAAAGCAGATCGAGGGCACGTTTACCAAGAACCTTTGGGTGATCGCGACCATGATGGTCGTCCTCGCTCTACTGTTGACGCTTGCCGAGGCGGTTGGGAAAAGGCAGCGTCAGATGCAGGACCTTAAGGTAAAAGACGCGCTCATCGTCGGGTTCGCCCAATGTCTGGCCCTGATTCCCGGATCCAGCCGTTCGGGTTCGACCATCATGGGCGGACTCTTCGCTGGTGAGACCAGAGATACGGCGGCAAGATTTTCGTTTTTGCTTTCGATTCCGGCCATCGCCGCGAGCGGCCTGCTGGAAATGAAAGAAGCTCTGCACAGACTTCCTCACGGCAGTCTGGTTACGCTTGCGGTTGGCACAATCATCTCCGGCATCGTAGGTTATTTATCGATTTGGTTCCTGCTTCGTTACCTGCGGACCCACACGACGGGCGTGTTCATCGGCTATCGGCTGATCGTAGGCGGCGCAATTCTCATACTATTGTTTATGGGCCGCATTAGCCCGTTGTAGGATTTGCCCCAAAATTAGCTCTTAGGCCCAACAACAAGTAAACTCCCTGTTATCATGACCGCCGCGCCTTCCCTCAAAAAAAAGAGCAAGAAGTGGGTGGTTCGCAAAACCAATCATCCACGGGCAGCGGAGCTCGCTGCGCAACTCGGAGTGTCGCAAATCGTTGCTGACTTGCTGGTAGCGCGTGGTTATCAGGACCCGGACTCGGCGAAGAATTTCCTTAATCCGTCGCGCGATCAGCTTCATGATCCGTTTCTGATGCGCGGAATGACGGAAGCGGTAGAGCGCTTGCTTCGAGCGATCGATCAGCACGAGCCGATTCTTATCTATGGTGACTACGACGTCGATGGAACGACCGGCACGGCAGTCCTTCTGCGCGCGCTGCGCATGTTGGGAGCGACCGCGGGCTACCACGTCCCGCACCGTTTCACCGAAGGCTACGGAATTCAACAACCAGCTTTAGCGAAAGCGGTCAACGAAGGTTACAAGTTGGTCGTCAGCGTCGATTGCGGCATACGCGCGCACGAGCCACTGGTGTGGGCCCGCGACAATGGATTGGACATCATCATTACCGATCATCACTTGCCGGACGAAGACGAAGGTGCGCCGCCCGCTCTCTCAGTGCTGAATCCAAATCAGCACGGCTGCGATTATCCCGACAAGAACCTGGCCGGCGTGGGTGTCGCTTTCAAATTGGTCCATGCGCTGTTTCGCGAGCGCGGGAAAGAATCGGCTGTGCCCGGCTTTCTGAAGATGGTGGCGATCGGCACAGTAGCGGATGTCGCGAAGTTGATCGGAGAGAATCGCGCCATCGTGGCCCTGGGACTCTCTGATTTGCCGCGCGCGGTCAATCATGGCTTGCGCGCGCTGATTGAGATTGCGGGCTGCGGCGACGATAGCGAAATGACTGCTTACGATCTCGGATTTCGCATCGGGCCACGAATCAATGCGGCCGGGCGTATGGACGCGGCACGCGCGGTGGTCGAACTTTTCGAAGCAGAAGAAAAAGAAGAAGCACGGCGCCTGGCTGAGCATCTGGACACTCGCAACCGCGAACGAATGGAAGCGCAGCGCGAGATTTTCAATCGCGCCATTGAAGAGTTTGAAACCGGAGCAGAACGAGCATCGCAAACTCACGTCGCAGTTATTGCCGGGGATGGATGGCATCGCGGAGTAATCGGGCTCGCCGCGTCAAAAATCGCGGAGAGATTGAACCGGCCCTGCGTCGTCATCTCGTTGGACGGCGACATTGGTCACGGCTCGGCGCGCAGCATCGAGGCCTATCACCTGTTCGATGGATTGACCTCATGCCGGGATCTGCTGGAAAAATTCGGCGGGCACTCTCACGCGGCAGGCCTTTCGATTAGGCGCGATCGCGTCGCAGATTTTCGGCGCCGCTTGAATGAACATGCGGCCTCGTGCTTGACTGAGGATGACCTGGCGCCGGCGTTGTTAATCGATGCGGAACTTGACGCGAATGAGCTGGGATTTCAGCTGGGGCAGGATTTGCGGACGCTGGAGCCGTTTGGAGCTGGGAATCCGCGGCCGATATTCGTGACGCGAAAGTTTCGCGTCCTTAGCGAGCCGCAGATCATTAAAGAGCAGCATCTAAAGTTGCGTGTGACGGGTGTTAACAATAGACCGATGGAAGCAATCTGGTGGCGCGGACTGGAAGAGGTTGAAAGGCCTCCACAAATTAACGACCAGCTCGACCTCGCTTACGAGTTTGAAGCCAATCGATGGCAGGGCGACATCAAATTGCAGTTGAATGTGAAGGACATGAGAACGAGTGAATCGTAAATCGTGAATAGACGCCGATGGCCAGGTTCTATTTACGATTCGCGATTTACCATTTACGAGGATGCAGGCAGTTACGCGAAAGAAAAGAATCACCGCGGTTGATTTACGGGCGCGCGTTCCGGCGATTGCCCGCGCGCTGGCTCTGATTCTGCTGGTGGGCGGCGCGATTTTCGTGGGCGTGTCTTATTACAAGATGCGTAACAACACGCCATTTCGCCTGAAATCGGAATCACCCGCGCTGTCCAAAGAGATTACCGGCATCATCAACGGATACGAACAGCGCATCACCAAAAATGATCGCCTGTATCTCTGGTTGCGCGCCGCGCGTGATGTGACCTATGCGGACGGTCATCACGAACTCGAGCAGGTAAATCTGCAGGTCTTTCCCCCAACGGGCGACAAGCCCGATCAGATTGTTTCAGATCGATCCATCTACGATCAGAAGAGTGGCGTGCTGCAATTTAGCGGGAATGTGCAGATCGAATCTCACGACGCGTTGAAAGTCAGGACCGACTCGCTCCAATTCAATCAGGAAACGAAGATTGCCGAGACCGCCGCGCCCGTCAACTTTGAGAGAGAAAACGTCTCGGGCCAATCAACCGGAGCGCTGGTCGACAACGACAAGAAGCGTCTTGAACTGCGCAGCGCTGTGGCGGTGACGGTCGCCCCTGAAGCATTCAAGGATCCAAAAGCGAAAGATGCAAAGCCACTAACCGGGGCGCGGGCCAAACCGGTAAACATTCATTCGGCCCAGGCAGTCTTCGAGCAAGCGACCATGCGTTTGACCTTTTCCGGCGGCGCGACGGCTGAGCAGGAGCAGGACGTCATGAGCGGCGACACGCTCACGGCGATTCTCAACGACAAGAAGAAACTCGAGAAAATCGAGATGCGCGGCAACTCGTATCTGCGTTCGATGGATCCCGGACACGCCGCCGAAGCACACTCAGTCGACATGGATTTCTATTTTGATGCTGATCAGCGGCTGACGCGCGCTTACGGAGCGCGGGACATTCGGGCGCAAACGCTGAACGCCGATTCGGATGTGCAGCTAACCGGAGCGACCATGCTCGACATGAATTTTCAGGCGCAGGGCGATCAGAGCCTGTTGAAAGAGATGCGCACCGAAGGCCGCTCCGTCGCGACCATGTCTGCGCCGAAGTCGCGGGCGAACGATCCGAGCGCGGCGAGCAAACGGCTGACTGCGGATTCAATCAAGCTGGGATGGCGCGCTAACGGGAAGGATTTGGAAAGGGCCGAAGCCGTCGGTAACGCCGAACTTTACGTCGAACCGGTGCAGAAGAATGCCAAGAACGACCGGAAAACGTTGACGGCGCCGCGATTTGACTGCGATTTCTTCGAAAGCGGAAACATTGCGCGCAATTGCACAGCCACGGGCGGCGCGAAAGCGGTAATCGATCCTTTTCAGGCGACCGAGAAACATGGCGCTCGAACAATTACGGCGCAGAAAATGGGCACCGTCTTTGTGCGCGAGACTCAGGACGTCGAGCGATTTGACGCCACCGGCGAGGCAAAGTTCAACGAACTGGATCGCAATGGGACCGCGAACAGCATTTCTTATACGGCCGCAGATCAGATGGTCCGGATGCGGGGCGGAGATCCGACGGTTTGGGATTCGCGCGCGCGCACCAAAGCGATGGAGATCGATTCCAACAACGAAACACATATTTCAGTCTGTCGAGGCAAAGTGCAGACGACCTATTACAGCCAGGAGCAGACGAACGGCGCCACCCCGTTTCGCAACGTCAAGAGTCCGGTTTATATCGCCGGGGACAAGGCGGAAATAGATCATGATTCCGGTCGCGCAGTCTATTCCGGTTCGTCGCGCATGTGGCAGGACGACAATTATGTTCGCGGTGATTCGATAACGCTTTATCGAGCAGAAAAACGCATGGAGTCCTCAGGCCACGTGCAGAGCGCGCTGTATCGAGCCAAACAGAAAAACGCGAATTCAACCGAAGTTGTGCCCGTGTTTGCCACGGCTGAGTTCATGAGGTACTCAGATACTGAGCGTCTACTGCATTACGAAACCAACGTGGACATTAAGCAGGGAACGGATCGTCTGACATCAGGCGTCGCAGATGTCTACTTACAGAAAGACACGAACGAAGTCGAGCGCACGATTGCCCAACGAAACGTCACGATTGTTCAGCCCGGCCGCCGCGGCACGGGCGATTGGTGCCAATACACGACCGCGGACGAAGTAGCAGTGTTGACCGGAAATCCGGCTCATGTGGAAGATGCCGAGCAGGGCACCACCGACGGCAATCGACTGACAATGTATCGCCGCGAGAATCGCGTAGTTGCTGACGACACGCGTGGATCACAGTCGCCGGGCCGAGTGCGCTCGACACATAAGATTACAAAACCATAGAGAAGTGTTAAGAGTTCAACCTTTAGGTTGTCTTCGCTAATAATTGCAGGCTGAAGCTTGAACTCTAAACAGTGAAACCAATCACCCAACCTGATTCGCTTGGTCACTGGGGCCGTTACGGCGGCCGCTTCGTGCCAGAGACTTTGATGGCGCCGCTGGAAGAATTGAGGGCCGCCTACGAATCAGCGCGCTCTGACAATAGTTTTCAGAAGGAGCTCGATTCTCTGTTGCGCGATTACGCGGGAAGGCCGACTCCGCTTTTCCTGGCGAAGCGCCTGTCTGAACACGCCGGCGGTGCGCGCATCTATCTCAAGCGCGAAGACCTTCTGCATACCGGCGCTCACAAAATCAATAACACGCTGGGGCAGATTCTGCTGGCGCGGCGCATGGGAAAGAAGCGCATCATCGCGGAAACCGGTGCCGGTCAGCATGGCGTGGCCACCGCCACCGTCTGTGCTTTGTTTGGATTAAACTGCGTTGTTTATATGGGCGCCGAGGATATGCGGCGTCAGGCGCTTAACGTTTTTCGCATGCAATTGCTGGGTGCGGAAGTGCGCGAAGTCGACGCGGGCTCGCGAACGTTGAAAGACGCCATCAACGAAGCTCTGCGAGATTGGGTTACGAACGTCGCCGATACCTATTATTTGTTAGGCAGCGCGTTGGGCCCGCATCCTTATCCGCTAATGGTGCGCGATTTTCAAAGCGTCATTGGCCGTGAAGCGCGGGCGCAGATTCTTGAGAAGGAGAAGCGTCTGCCCGACTGTTTGATTGCTTGTGTCGGCGGAGGTTCAAATTCGATCGGATTGTTCCATCCGTTTCTGTCGGACGAACAGGTGCGCATGATCGGAGTCGAAGCGGGCGGGTTGGGAACTGAATTGGGCCAGCATGCTGCGCGATTCAATGCAAACGGCGGCGGCCGCCCGGGAGTTTTGCAAGGCACGATGAGTTACGTCTTGCAGGATGAGCGTGGCCAGATCGCTAAGACGCATTCGATTTCAGCGGGGCTTGACTATCCTTCCATCGGACCGGAGCATGCTTTTTTGCATGACGCAGGCCGCGTCGAATACACGTCCGTGTCGGATGACGAGGCTTTGTCTGCGTTCCAAACTCTGTCGAAACTCGAGGGCATTATTCCGGCATTGGAATCAGCACACGCCGTGGCGCACGCGTTGAAAGTCGCGAGCGAGATGAAGAAGGATCAGATAATAATCGTTAATTTGTCGGGGCGTGGCGATAAGGATGTGGACACCGTGCGAGAGAATTTAGCAGGTCCGAAGTCCCGTTAGGGACGAAATATTTGTAGAAACACGGCGAGAATTGATAGTTGAGCCCCGTTTAGGGGCGGAATATGTTGCTCCTTCGGAGCTTGATCATTGAATTACATCGGGAGCTATAAATATTTGGCTCCTAACGGAGCCATGAATGTCTCGCATTGCTGAAACCTTCGTTAAGCTCAAACGCGAAAACCGCAAAGGCTTCATTCCGTTCATCACTGCCGGCGATCCAGATCTCGCGACCACTCGTAATCTAATAATTGAACTCGCCCGCGCCGGAGCGACATTGATTGAGCTGGGGATTCCGTTCAGCGATCCCATGGCCGATGGCCCGGTGATTCAGCGTGCCTCCGAACGCGCGTTGCTTCGAAAGGTCGGCGTTCCGGAAGTCTTGCGAGTCGTTTCTGACGCGAGAAGAGAGACGGACGTTCCCATCATCCTGTTCAGTTATTTCAATCCGTTGCTGCAATTTGGAATTGAAAAACTTGCGCGTGAAGCAAAGGAAGTTGGCGTAGATGGCATCCTGGTAACCGATCTGATTCCGGAGGAGGCCGGCGAACTTGCGGCCCCGATGCGCCGCCATGATTTGGACCTGGTCTTCCTGGTGGCGCCGACTTCAACTGATGATCGTCTGAAATTAATCGCTGAACCCGCGAGCGGTTTCATTTACGCAGTGTCTCGGGCCGGGGTGACCGGCGCGCGCGAAGAAATGAGCGCCGAAGCCGAGAAGCTTGTTCGACGAGTTCGGCAGTTTTCAGATTTGCCCGTCGCGGTCGGTTTTGGCATCTCAAAACCGGAACATCTGGTCGACGTCTGGCGCTACGCGGACGCGGCGGTGGTCGGTTCGGCGATCGTAAGTGAGATCGAAAAGGCTGAATCACCGGAGAATGCCGTGCGGCGGGTCGGGGCATTCGCTCGTCAACTCTTAATGAGCTAGCTTCAAAAACCCAGGCGCCGTCCCCTTTATGTGCTTGCAATCTGGTTTAGTGTCTTTCGTTCGAGGAAGTTTCTGGCTAATCCAAGATCTCCCTCGACGGAGGTCGAGTGTTGCGTTATGCTTTCCCGTCTTTTTGAAAACTACTGTGTTGCACGTATGAAACACTGTTCCATTCTCGCTTGAGTTGTGTTATGCTCGCACCCGTTAAGCCGTGGGATGCCCCGAGACACAACTTGAACCGAAGAGGAGCAGAAGAAAAGGATGCCTGTTATGCCTGAAGACCGATTTGCAGACCGCAGCCGCGCCATCGAAGCCGCGCTGCTCAACATCGAAAAGAGATTTGGCAAAGGATCGATAATGCGCCTGGGTGAGCGAGACGTTTCTGATGTGCCGGCGATTTCGACAACCTCCTTGTCGTTGGACGCGGCCGTAGGCGTCGGTGGCGTTCCGCGTGGCCGCATCTGCGAAATCTATGGCCCGGAAAGTTCCGGCAAAACCACCCTCGCTCTTCACATCGTGGCCGAAGCCCAGAAGGCCGGTGGCGTCGCGGCTTACATCGATGCTGAGCATGCGATGGACGCCGACTATGCCCACAAGCTGGGAGTGAATGTCGACGACCTGTTGATTTCGCAACCGGATTCAGGCGAGCAGGCCCTGGAGATCGCTGAAGCCCTGGTCCGCTCCAACGGCGTCGATGTGATCGTGGTTGATTCGGTTGCGGCTTTGGTTCCGCGTGCTGAGCTGGACGGCGAAATGGGCGATTCCTTGCCGGGACTTCAGGCGCGCCTGATGTCACAGGCCCTGCGCAAACTCACGGCCATCGTGGCCCAGTCGAACACCTGCTTTATCTTCATCAACCAGATTCGCGAAAAAATTGGCGTGATGTTCGGCAATCCCGAGACAACTACCGGCGGCCGCGCTTTGAAGTTTTATTCTTCTCTGCGTCTGGATATTCGCCGGATTGGCGCGATTAAAGACGGCGATCGCGTGGTCGGCAATCGCACCAAAGTAAAGGTCGCGAAGAATAAAGTCGCGCCGCCGTTCCGTGAATGCGAATTCGACATCATGTACGGCGAAGGCATTTCCCGCGAAGGCGATCTGCTGGACCTCGCGAGCAACAACCGGGTCGTGGAAAAAAGCGGCGCCTGGTTTTCTTACAAAGGCGAGCGCCTGGGCCAGGGCCGCGAAAATGCCAAGCAGACTTTGAAAGACAATCCGGAAGTGCTGCGCCAGATCGAAAATGAAGTGAAGCGAGCGCTGGGTATGCCGGTGCGGGAAGAGGCCGAAGCGCCGGCTGAGCAGAAAAAAGCGGCCGCGGCGGCCGCTGAGAAGAAGTAGACGAATAAATGCTGCCGATCTCAACTGGCAAAAATCTTCAGTCTGGGAATCGACGATATTGATCTTGTTGCAAAGAAGGTTAGCGGTAATAACATGGTTGACGATAACGGATGATCCACTGGCTTCTCCTATCTTAACGAGGTGAATCTTCAGTCAGTAAACTTGATGACCGTATGACCACCGAACAACTCATTGCAGACGCCATGGCTCTTCCGCTTGCAGAGCGCGTGTCACTCGCCCAGGCGCTGTGGGATAGCATTGATGCAGGACTAACGGATACGGACGAATCCGCTGCGGTCAAAGAAGCTATTCTGCGCGATGAAGAACTCTCTTCGGGCAAAGTAACTGGTCGCACGCATGAAGAAGTTAGGCGGTATCGTATTTCCCAATGACCTGTTAACGCTTTGCAGATCTTTACTAGCCCTCTCATAATCCGCGCATAGTAATTCACTCTCATGACCGAATCGATTCTCATTAAGAACGGCACGATTGTGACGATGGACCAAAACAATTCCATCGTGCGTGGTGACGTCTTGATTCGTGACGGACGTATCGCCGAAATTGCGACGGAAATCGATGACACTGGCAGCGACGTAATCGAAGCGAGTGATTGTGCGGTCCTGCCCGGTTTTGTTCAGACACACATCCATCTTTGCCAGACTTTATTTCGCGGTGCGGCCGACGATCTTTCTTTAATTGATTGGCTGAAGAAACGGATTTGGCCGATGGAGGCTGCGCACACTCTCGAGTCCATCCGAGCGTCGGCGCAACTGGCCATCGCGGAAATGATCAAGGGCGGGACGACCTGTGCGCTTACGATGGAAACGGTTCAGCATACGGACGAAGTTCTGCGCGTCGTCGAAAAAACCGGATTCCGGGCTACGGTCGGCAAGTGCATGATGGACAAGGGCGAAGGCGTGCCGGCCGAGCTTCATGAAGAGACCCGAAGATCGATTGACGAGTCCCTGGCGCTGATTAAGAAATGGCACGGCCAGGCTGATGGCCGCATTCGTTGCTGTTTCGCGCCCCGTTTCGCGATCAGTTGCACGCGTGAGTTGCTGACTGAAGTTGCTGCACTCGCGAAGCGACATAACGTCATGATTCACACGCACGCGTCAGAGAATAAGAGCGAATGCGAGATCGTCGAGAGCGAGACCGGCAAGCGAAACATCATCTATCTTGATTCTGTGGGAATCACTGGCGCGCACGTGGTTCTGGCCCACTGCGTACATCTCGACACGGAAGAGATGGAGACGCTGATGCGCACCAGGACGAACGTC
>DATISD010000204.1:0-4895 GCA_035469005.1 Pyrinomonadaceae bacterium
AATGCACTCGCGCGATCGCCGATCCAATCAAGCGGTAATCAACCTGCTGCGGCACCGGCCACGATCGCGCATCGATCTCGTTATGTCGCGCGGTGAAATGAGCCAGTTCTTCACGCCTGCGCGCAAAAGCTTTTTGTGACCAGTCCGGAGCCCAATCGGCAGGTCGTTCTATGCGCGGAATGTCATCGCTGGACAGGGGCTGATTCTCAGCGCGCCACGCCCAGAAATCTTCTGCCAGTTCCTGCAGTTCTTCGTAAGTGGTTTGTGTCATCTGGATTCAGTTTGAGGTACGCACGCCTCTGGCGTGCTTCGCGTCTGGAGCACGCCGGAGGCGTGCGTACCCAGTTACCGCGATCCCGGCGGCAGGTTCGTCTCCAGGTATCGCGTCAGCAACTCAAACAAGTGTCTGGTCGTGCCCTGACCCTGACTGATGTCGTGACGCCGGTTCGGATACTCCATCATCGTGAATTGTTTTTTGTTAGCAATCAATGCATTAACGAGGACTTCAGTTCCCTTGTAGTGAACATTATCATCGCCAGATCCGTGCACAATCAGGAGCTTGCCTGCCAGACCAGCCGCGTGTGTCACCGGCGAGCCCCGCCGATAGTCTGCTTCGTTGTCCTGCGGCAACCCCATGTACCGCTCCTGATAGATCGTGTCGTAGAAGTGCTGGTCGGTAACCGGTGCGACCGACATCCCTACCTGGTAAATATCCGGATAACGAAACATTTGGTTGAGGGTCATCGATCCCCCG
Source organism: Pyrinomonadaceae bacterium (assembly GCA_035469005.1). GTDB lineage: Bacteria > Acidobacteriota > Blastocatellia > Pyrinomonadales > Pyrinomonadaceae > UBA11740. The sequence continues at coordinate 755 of DATISD010000204.1, forward strand.
CCGCTCCAACCCCAGATGGCCATGCGTTTCGGATCCACAAAGGACCAGCTCTGTACTACTCGTGCCGCTGCCGCCTGCTCCTCAGCCGCCAGCACTCCAATCTTTCGGTAGACGACTTTGCGCCAGGCGCGCCCTTTGGGCGCAGGCGTACCGCGATTGTCAAAACTCATGACCAGATATCCGTGCTGGGCCAGCATCTGATGCCAGAGATAGCGAGTTGACGCCCAGCGATCCATTACGGTCTGGCTGGCAGGCTCGCCATAGACATAAATCAAAACGGGGTAACGCTTCGACGAATCAAAATGCGGTGGCTTAATCATCCAGCCATCGAGAGTCACTCCCCCTCCGATGTCGGCCTTAATGAACTCAGGCGGAGTGATGTCCAGCTCTTGGACCCTGGCAATCGTTGCGGAGTTCGCGGCCAGCACGCGCACAACTTGATGATCGGGCAAATGGATCAATTCAATCGTGGGCGGCAAGCTGATTGTCGAGTAGGTGTGAAAGGCCCAGGCGGCGTTGGGTGCGATTGAGTAAGAGTGTGAACCAGATTGAGCCGCCGGACTAATACGTTCGAACTCGCCGTTCCCGCTCAGTTTAATTCGGTAGAGATAACGCTGAGTCGCATTGTCGGGTGAAGCGATGTAGTAGAGCCAGCCTGCCTTTTCGTCCACGCCTTCGATACTGATGATATCGAAAGCTCCCTTCGTAATGAGTTGCGGATCCCCACCTGAGCGCGATGCTGTGTAAACGTGACGCCAACCGTCTCGCTCACTCAGCCAAAGAAAGCGCTTGCCGTCCGAAAGCCAGGGAATATCCTCAACGTCTATGTCGACCCAGGCATCATCCTTTTCATTGAGGATGGTTCTGACCTGGCCTGTACGAGCGCTGCCGATGATTAGATTGAGCACATTCTGTCGCCGGTTGAGCTGCAACAGGATAATCTCGCCCGAGTTCCCTGCCCAGTTCATGCGCGCGATGTAGTTGTTGCGAGGATCGCCGGGAACTTGTAACCACCGCGTGATGCCGCCGGCGGCACTGACCACGCCCACGCGGCCCGCAGAGTTCGTTTCGCCGGCTACCGGATATTGAATCGTGATGATTTTGGGATAGAGCGAGTCAGTGTTGTTAATCAGGTAATAGTCCGGAACGCCTTCCGTGTCTAATTGCCAGTAAGCAATGCTGCGGCCGTCCGGGCTCCAGCGCCAACCATCCCGGAGATCAAGTTCCTCTTCATAAACCCAGTCAAACGTGCCATTGATGATTCGCTTCGAACCGTTGCGCGTCAGCTGCGTGATTCGACCAGTGGCCAGATCTTCAACGTAAAGATTGTTCTCGCGCACATAGCCCACGCGCGTACCGTCTGGAGAGAACTTCGCAAACATCAACGTCGACGCGCCGGCGTTTTTGCCGACTTGCGAAAGCGTCTTCGCCGTAATGTCGAAAACCCAGTAGTCTCCGCGGGTGTTCTGACGCCAGACTTGTTTGGTGTTGGTAAAGACGAGCAGCTTTCGCCCGTCTTTAGACCAGGCATAGTCGTCAATGACCAGCGGCGTTGCAGCACCGCGCGGGATCAATGAGGCAGCTGAGATCAAAACGCTGCGCGCGCCGCTCGAAGTTTCATAACGAATTATGTCGCGCGCCTCCCGGTTGGTGGGTGAAGGTTCCACCGTGGTATAAGCGCTGCCGTCATCCAGCCAGCGGGCCGGCCCAAAGGTTTCTGACCGAAATTCATTTGAGCTGAATATCCGATCCAGCGTCAGAATCCGTTTGTCCGCGGCCTGACCATAAGCAGTCGAAACAAATAGGATAAGGGACGCCAAAGCGGCGCCCATTGTTCTGCATCTGAATTTCACTCTTCCTGGCCCACCTTTCGCACGTCAATTTAAACTGACCAACCCGAATCATCAACTTTCCAACGGCGAGAAGAGAGTCCTAAACCTACGCTCACGAGTGTTTACATGCAGAGCATGTCGCATCAGACGCTACCCATCCGACGGAAAACACTTGAAGGCCCGCTTTCACGTGGTAGAATCTCCCGACAAAATTCCAGAAACACTTATTATCCAGAGGTGAAACTATGCGATCAAGATCAATTCTTCTATTTATGGCGATAGTCGTGACCATCGGCGGCTCGGAAAAACTCAGTTTCGCGCAGGACCAGAAACCCGCACCTAACCATGTTCACTACAAAGAACCCGCGCAGGGGCCGCAAGCTTCGCCGACTGGGGCGCTGGCGCCGCGTCTGCAGAAACTCGGCAACCATGTCTTTCCGGTGACGACGAAGAACAAACAGGCGCAGCTCTTCATGAATCAGGGACTGAACCTGTCGTACGCGTTCAATCACGCCGAAGCCGGGCGGGCGTATCGAGAGGCGGAACGGCTCGATCCGAATCTTGCTATGGCGTATTGGGGCGAGGCGCTCGCGCTCGGCCCAAACATCAACGCACCAATGGATCCGGCCAACGAACCGAAAGCGCTCGAGGTAATTCAAAAAGCGGTCGCGCTCAAACCGAAAGCATCTGCACGCGAACAGGCGCTTATCGACGCGCTGACGCATCGTTATTCAGGTCGCGCTGAAGATCGCCGCGCGCAGGATGTTGCTTACGCTGACGCGATGCGGAAAGTGTATCTGCAGTTTCCGGACGATGATGACATCGCGATGCTCTACGTCGAATCGGTGATGGACCTGCGCCCGTGGGGTTATTGGACGCGCGACGGCACGCCTTATGAACGGACCGCCGAGATTGTCGCCCTCACTGAGAAAGTCATCGCGCGCAGTCCGCAGCATCCGGGTGCGCTGCATCTTTACATTCACCTGATGGAAGCCTATCAGGCGGAAAAGGCTGAAGCGGCTGCCGATCGCCTGCAAACGCTCATGCCGGCGGCCGGCCACATGGTGCATATGCCCGCGCACATCTACCAACGCGTGGGCCGTTATGCCGATGCGGCACGCAGCAATGAAATGGCGATCGCCGCGGACGAAGATTACATCTCGCAGTGCCGGGCTCAGGGCCTTTATCCGATGGCCTACTATCCGCACAACCTGCACTTCCTCTGGTTTGCGGCCACGGCCGACGGCCGCAGCAAGCTGGCGATTGAAGCAGCGCGCAAGGCGGCTTCGCAGGTCAACGACGAAACTTTGAAAGCAGTTCCGCTCCTCGCGGGTTTCCGTGTTGTTCCTTATTACGCCTTGACGCGTTTCGGAAAATGGGACGAGATGTTACGGGAACCTGAGCCGCCGGCGACCAGCGCGTATCTGACCGGCATGTGGCACTACGCACGCGGCACCGCGTTCCTCGGCAAGGGACAGACTGACGCGGCCGAGCAGGAGTTTGGAAAGTTGAAAGACACGCTCGAGGACAAGTCACTCGATCACCCGCTGTTTTCCCCGAACACGGGCCGGGCGGTGATGTCGATCGCCCAGGAAGTTCTGGCCGGTGAGATTGACGCGGCGAAGAAAAATTACGATGCAGCGATCGCTCATCTTGAGTGCGCAGTCCGTCTGGAAGACGCGCTGGTCTATACAGAGCCTGCGGAGTTTCACTATCCGCCGCGCCAGGCGCTCGGCGCGGTGCTGCTGGAAGCGAAACGTCCTGCCGAAGCGGAGACTGTCTACTGGGAGGACCTGCGGCGCAACCGCGAGAGCGGTTGGTCGTTGTTTGGCCTGATGCAGGCGCTCAAAGCGCAGAACAAGAACGAAGAGGCCGCCATGATAGAGGCTCGGTTCAAGAAAGCGTGGGCGCGTGCGGATGTGACGTTAACGACGTCACGGTTTGGGAGATAGCAAAACACAGTACTACTGCTCTAACGGCGGTTCACGTCTCAACAAATATGCCGCTCCTAACGTAAGAGATTCCCAAACTCTGTTTGCGAGGACGGAGCTCTGCGAGCTGAGTCCCGTAGGGACGAAATATTTGTAGGTCTGTCGTCTAAGCATATCTAAGCTCCGAAGGAGCGACACGTCCCAAGGATATGCCGCTCCTAACGGAGCTGCATTCGAATCGGTTCACCTCTCTACAAATATGCCGCTCCTAACGTAAGGGATTCTCAAATTCTGTTTGCGAGGACGGAGCTCTGCGAGCTGAGTCCCGTAGGGACGAAATATTTGTAGGTCTGTCGTCTAAGCATATCTAAGCTCCGA
>DATISD010000205.1:0-8556 GCA_035469005.1 Pyrinomonadaceae bacterium
CCAATTTCCGATCAAGTTGAGAAACCTGCGGAAGTGCGACGCCCTCATTTAGAACCTCCGCCAGCGCGTCCAAAAACTCCGGCCCAGGCCGTCCCGTTCCTGTCACAAGTTGAGGTGTCGTCACGGTTTGCTATCCGGCCCTGGAAGCTCGGCGTCGTTTTCGCCGCCATCGTTTTGATCGTTGCTGTAGTAGCAGTGCCCTGGGGTTGGTATGCGCGCAGTAACGCCGAAAAGTTAGCGACTGAGATACCACCGGTAGTAACTTCTGAACAGCCGGCGTCAAACTCGCTGATCGCTCCGAGCGAGAGTCCGGCCGCTCAAACCGAGACCGAAGCAGCAGCCCCGGCGCTCAATTCGGAAGCAGCGGATCTGGCACGACGTCAGCGCGAGGCGCGGCTCAAGGAAGATGCGCGAGCCCGTGAGAAAGCCGCGGGTACGACGGCTTCACTCCCAGGGCAACAGCCACCGCCGGCAGTCGCCACACAGTCGGCCGCCAAGCCTAAAACTTCACCTTCCGCTGGAGCGAAGAAAGTGACTGTCCAGGTGACTTACGATGAGAACGGTCGCGTTACTCAGGCTTCGGGCGGGGATGCGATGGCGTTGCGCATTGCGCGGCAAAAAAGATTTCCGGCCGGAAGGCCTGGTTCGGCGACGATTACGATTCCGATTAACTGATTAGTAAAACCTACGCCGACGCTTTACAGGCTGAACCGTTCTGACGCGACTGACCTTACACTAAAGCCAGAAGTTCTTCCTCACTTAATACTGCTGTCGCTTGTTTGGCCCGTTCATAGATCCGACTAACGCGCTCATCGCTCGCTTCCATTCCCCGGCTCTCCAGCCAGAAGATCACGTTTGATTTGCCGCTCATCGGACCAACCTCGATCACCTGTTTCAGACCAAACTGACCCGCGGGCACTCCCGAATAAATCAAATCGGCAAGCTCCGTGTCACCCTTGCGATAGCTTTTGATTACCGCGGCGGCGTGGACACCGGTAGCCGTGCGAAAAGCGTCGCGGCCAAACACGGGATAGTTCAAGGGTATCGTCCACCGGCACGCCTCGGCGGCTTTGTCGCAATACTCGCGTAGCCGGCTCAAATCATTTTCGATCCAGCCCAGCAATTTCAAATTCACCAGCAACTGATCCATCGGCGTGTTGCCGACCCGTTCGCCCATACCGAGAGCCGAGCCGTGAACCTGGTCGGCGCCGCCCTCGATGGCGGCAATCGAATTAATTACTCCCAGTCCGCGATCCTGATGTCCGTGCCAATCGAGCCGGACTTTTTCGCCCTGCTCGTCGATGATTCCGCGCACGAATCTGACTACTTCGCGTGCCCCATCAGGTGTCGCATGGCCCACCGTGTCGCAGACACAGACAGCGCGGGCGCCACAGCGGATCGCGGTCGTGTAAAGCGCGCGAATCGTCTCAGGATCGGCACGGGTAGTATCTTCCGTGACGAACATCACCGGCAAACCCTCGCTGACGGCGAACGTGACCGCGTCTTCCGTTAACTGTAAAAGCCTTTCCAAAGTCCACTCTTCCGCATAAAAGCGGATGGGCGAAGAGCCAATGAAGGTACACGCTTCAATCGGAATACCCGCGCGCTGCGAAATCTCCGCAATCGGAATAATGTCGTTCCGGTGAGTGCGTGCCGCACAATTGGGGCGGATCTTTAGCCGATTCTCGGCGATTTCGCGAGCCATCAACTCGACACCTGCGGCATGAGTACCGCCCGCCCCAGGCAATCCTATGTCGGCGGTGTCGATTTCGAGCGCATTCATCAAATGCAACAATTCGATCTTCTTTTCGACCGGAGGTTCGCACACTGACGGTGACTGCAAACCGTCGCGCAGGGTCTCGTCGTCGAAACCAATATGTCGATCGGGTTTAAGAAGTTGCGGCTCGACGGTGTTCCAGTCGTAAATCAATTCAGCAACAGACATTCGCGCCCTCCGAAAACCATTTGCAATGGCGGCTGGGATTGATTACAACAACGCGCGAGGTTGAATGTCAACTAAGCGGTCAACAGCAGAATCAGAGGCTGGCGCGCGGATCCTACGAATCGCACTGGGCTCTGATCGGGCGGCGAAAATCATGGCTGTGCGCGCCAGCGTCGCGCGGGTCGCTGAGATTGATGCGGCCTGGCGTAACGCAAATATAGTCGCGCGCCCGGTGAAAACCGACGCGCCCCCGATGCCTTTGACAGACTGGGAATTGATGAGCGGCGCAAAGCAACGCGCGCTTGCGGTGCGCGAGATCCTGCTGGAACAGAAACTGAGCGCAGATCTTTACGTTGGGCTGGAAGGCGGGTTTCACTCGATTTCGGTTGACAGCGAATGGCGCACCTTTCTGCGAGGATGGGCTTTCGTTACTAATGGAGAGCGCGGCAGCTTTGGCATGTCGCCATCGATTGAGGTACCGGATGCGATTGTTAAGGATGTCATCTCGGGCAGGCGCGAACTGGGAATCGTAATAGACGAGGTCGCAGGCAGCCGGGATGTACGCAGCAAGCAGGGCGCCTGGGGAATTCTGTCACGCGATTTGCTGACTCGTTCAGACAGTTTTGAAGCTGCGCTTCTGGCCGCGTTTGCCCCGTTCTACAACGCTAAGTTGTATTCACGAGTTGAATAGTCCGCCTCTTCTGGCGAAGTAGTTCAACACAACCTTGCCCGGACTGCTAACAATCCTGGTGGTGTGAAGGCCTCGGCGAGTCTTCTCGCACCGCAAACGCTTCCCCAACTGGCCAGCAAGAAGCTCCGTGCTCGAGTTAATGTCAAAAGGGAAACAGCTATCGATGTTTTATGGCTGGAGCGCTTCTCAGAATTGACGAGCCAGTCGTATTCTTTATGACTGCTCTTTTTGAGAGTAACCTGCTTCAGATGGCCATTCCTCTGGAGGCAGCACTCCAAATCAGGGAATTATGAAACCAACAGTCATGAAATTCGGCGGCACGTCCGTCGAAGATACCGCCGCTTTCCGCAACGTTACCGCGATTGTTAAGGTGGCGTCCGCATCGCGGCCGGTGATCGTTGTTTCCGCGATTGGCGGTTTTACCAATTCACTTTTGCAGAGCGTGGAACGGGCGATTGCCGGCGATGCACGCGGCGCGACCAAATCGCTCGATAAGGATTTCGATCGTCATCTCGCAATCGCAAAGGATTTGCTCGGCAAAGAAGCGCATGCGGGTTTCGTGTCGACGATCGGCGACGCCCGCAGCAAGATTAGGCAACTGCACAAGATTATCGCCGCGCATCCAGTCACTAGTCCGCCGCTGCAGGACGAGATTCTTGCCTATGGAGAGCAATTGTCGTCACAATTGCTGGCCGCTGTTTTGTGCGAAAACGGACTTGGAGCGCGCTACGTTGATGTCCGAGCCTGTGTAAAGACTGACGAGAATTATGGCGGCGCAACACCCCAGACTGAAACCACTGAAGCGACGAAAGCAGCACTATTGCCGCTACTGCAAGCGGCAAAGATTCCCGTCCTCGGCGGTTTCATTGGCAGCACCGCGCGCGGAGTCACAACGACCCTCGGCCGCGGCGGTTCGGATTATTCGGCGGCGATCATCGGCGCCGCGATCGCCGCGCGTGAGATTCAAATCTGGACGGACGTCAGCGGCGTTTTGACCGCCGACCCCAGGGTCGTACCACAAGCCCGGACGATTCCGGTGCTGTCCTACAAGGAAGCTGCAGAGCTGGCTTACTTTGGCGCGAAAGTGTTGCATCCAAAAACGATTCAACCTGCAATTGACAGATCGATTCCGGTGCGTGTCTGTAACTCACGCGCGCCGAAAGATGCCGGCACGCTAATCGTTTCGGAGTCGGAAGACGCGCCGCAAACGGTGAAAGCCATTGCGCACAAGAATGGGATTACGACGGTGCAGATTACTTCCGCGCGGATGCTCGGCGCGTACGGTTTTTTGCGTAAGCTCTTTGAAGTTTTCGATCAGCATCGCACCGCAGTCGACGTAGTTACGACTTCTGAAGTCAGCGTCTCGCTCTCAATTGACGATGCAACCTCGCTGGAGGCCCTTGAGTCTGATCTTAAGGAGCTGGGAACGGTGGAAATCGAAAAGCAGCGCACAATTATTTCGATAATCGGCGAAGGTCTGCGCAACACTCCCGGAATTGCCGCGCGAGTGTTCTCTGTGATCAGCGACATAAATGTGTCGATGATTTCGGTGGGCGCCTCGAGCGTAAACCTGACTTTTATGGTTGATGAACCTCATTCGGCGCAAGCCATCAGGCGATTGCATCAAATCTTTTTCGAAGGAACTATCGATGACGAAATGAAGGAAGTTCGTCCTGCTTCACGAACGGTCCAGGATCGCGAGGGGGTAGTCGCGTGATTGATGTTTTCAGGCTCACGCGCGAGCTGATCGACATTCCGTCAGTTACCGGTGACGAATCTCAGATTGGAACTTCGCTCGGCGAATTGCTGATGCGATTTGGTTATCGCCTCGAATTGCAGGATGTGACGGATGAAAGATCGAACATCATCGCAACTACTGAAGCTCGGCCACGGGTGGTTCTGTCGACGCACATGGACACGGTGCCGCCATTTATCGCTTCCAGTGAAGATGACGAATTCATTTATGGCCGGGGATCATGCGACGCGAAGGGAATAATCGCAGCTCAAATAGCAGCCGCGGAGCGGCTTCGGGCGGAAGGGCTAAACGAAGTCGGATTGCTGTTCACGGTTGACGAAGAGGTTGCCAGCGCCGGCGCCAGAGTAGCCAATGAACATCCCCTGGCCTCGTGGTGCGAATATTTGATCAATGGCGAGCCCACCGACAACCAGCTGGCGACTGGAACCAAGGGCTCGATTCAAACAACTATCAGAACTGACGGCCGCGCCGCGCATTCCGCTTATCCTGAACAAGGCGAGTCGGCCATCGAGAAGTTGCTTGCCATTTTAACCGATATTCGGAACATAACGTGGCCGGCCGACGATGTATTTGGCGAGACGACGTGTAACATCGGGGTTTTGTCTGGCGGAACACGTGCGAACGTCATTCCCAGCGAGGCGCAGGCAACTTTGCAGTTACGTTTGGCGAAAGAGTCGGCCCTGGTGAAGGATCTGTTGGAGCAGGCAATTGGCGGACGAGCTATGATTGATTACCGGTCGGTTCACGATCCCGTGCGATTATTGACGATTGACGGTTTCGATCAGATGCTGGCGCGATTTACGACTGATATCCCCTACCTTTCGAATTGGGGCAAGGCCCTGCTAATAGGACCGGGATCGATCCTTGATGCGCACACCGACGGTGAAAAGATCCGAAAGAGCGAACTAATCAAAGCCGTCGAGCTATATGTCGATCTGGTGAAAGCGTTATGAAGGTTGGGTTAATTGGATACGGCGCCATGGGCCGCCTGGTGGGCCAACTGGCAGTTGAAAAGGGCCATGAGATGGCGCTGACGATTGATGTTGATGACGCCGGCCGCAGCGTTGATCATCTCGCTGATGCTTTGCGAGTCTGCGACGTGGCCATAGATTTTTCGATCGCCGATGCAGTTCCGAAAAACGCTGAAGCATGCGGGCGCGCGGGTGTGCCGTTAGTTGTTGGCACGACGGGCTGGCAATCTCAAGTCGATCATGTTCGAACCCTGGTGCAGCAGCATGATGGCGCTTTGATCTATGGCGCGAATTTTTCGGTTGGCGTCCAGGTCTTTTATCGAATTGCCGCGCGCACGGCCGAGTTATTTTGCGACCTGGATGCCTACGATCCCTTCATCGAAGAAACGCATCATAAGCGTAAGCGCGACGCGCCTTCAGGCACGGCAGTGCAGCTTCATAAAATTGTCGGTGAAAAGTTGGGCCGTGAGGTGCCGGTGAGTTCAACGCGCGCCGGTTACATTCCGGGAACGCACCGGCTTGGTTTTGATTCGGCCGCGGATCAAATAACGTTGATTCATACGGCGCGCTCGCGTGAAGGGTTCGCAGCCGGCGCCTTGATCGCCGCGCAGTGGATCATCGGGCGCAAAGGTGTTTATGAATTCTCAGAGGTATTTGATGAAATTGTACGCGATCTTAGAAATGTTTAGAGGCGCGTTACCCGCATGCCGCTTTGCGTTGATTGTCCATGGCGGTCAATAGCCGCGTAGAAGGGAAATAATCATGACTATGAAAGTTGACTGGATGCGCGGTTGCGCAACTGCTCTGGTGACGCCGTTCAGGGCTGACGGTGCGTTCGATGAAGATCGCATGCGGGCGCTGGTCGAACGGCAGATCGATGGCGGCGTGCGGTTGCTGGTGCCGTGTGGGACGACCGGCGAAAGCGCCACCATGACCGAAGAAGAAGACGCCCGTGTGATTGCCACAACGATTGACGTCGCACGGGGCCGGGCAAAAGTGATAGCCGGCGCCGGCAGCAATTCAACTGCGTCTGCCATTGAGTATTCGCAACGCGCGCGAGATCTCGGCGCGGACGCTGTACTGCAGGTCGCCCCCTGGTACAACAAGCCTACGCAGGAAGGGCTGTACGCGCACTTTAGCGCGATTGCCAACGCCGTTCCCGAAATGCCCGTCATGCTCTACAACGTGCCGGGCCGCACCTCATCAAATATTGCAGCACCGACAACTCTGCGTCTGGCGCGCGACTGTGAAAACATTGTCGCAATCAAAGAGGCATCTGGAAACTTTTCTCAAATCATGGAAATTCTGAGCGAGCGTCCCACGAATTTTTCTGTCTTGTCCGGAGATGACGCGGTGACTTTGCCGTTGATTGCCCTGGGCGGCGAAGGAATAGTCTCTGTCGCGTCGAATGAGATTCCCGATCTGATGTCCCAAATGACCAACTTTGCGCTGGAGGGAAAGTGGGATGAAGCGCGTGAGCTGCACTATCGCATCCTACCGTTGATGGAAGTGAACTTCATCGAATCGAGCCCGGGTCCGGTGAAAGCCGCAATGGCGATCATGGGTTTGCTCAAAGAGAATTTTCGTCTGCCCATGGTGCCGATTGCCGAGAAGAGTCGTGCGAGAGTCAGAGAAGTACTCGCGGAACTTGGCTTGATAAAAGAAACGGCGCGAGTCACTGCCTGACCATGTCTCTGCAGGAACAAATTGAACAGTTAGCGGCCCGGACCGGCGCCGAATTTTCTGACGAAGACTTCGCTTTCTTTAACGAATTCAAGTCCTCACTGAATCGCGGTGAAATCCGTGCGGCTGAACGGAAGGCTAACGGCAGATGGGAAACAAATGCCTGGGTAAAGCGCGGCATACTGCTCGGATTTCGCATGGGAGCGATTGTCGACATGTCGCCGTCCGATCGCAGCTTGCAGTTTCTCGACAAAAGCACTTATCCGATTAGAAAGTTTTCCACGGAGGATCGCGTTCGGATTGTGCCCGGTGGATCGAGCATCCGCGATGGCGCGTACATTGCGCCCGGCGTTGTGTGCATGCCGCCGATGTTTGTAAACGCCGGAGCGTACGTCGATGAAGGGACGATGATCGACAGTCATGCGCTCGTCGGTTCGTGCGCTCAGATCGGAAAGCGTGTGCATCTTTCGGCCGCGGCGCAGATTGGCGGCGTGCTGGAACCGGCGGGCGCGATACCAGTGATCGTTGAAGATGACGTGATTGTTGGTGGTAACTGTGGCGTGTACGAAGGGACAATTGTGCGCGAGCGCGCGGTCCTGGCTACCGGAACAATTATCACCGGATCGACGCCTGTTTTTGATCTGGTGCGCGAAACAATCTATCGACGCACTGCGGATGCGCCGTTGGAAATCCCTCCGGGAGCGGTCGTCGTGCCCGGGGCGCGAGCTGTTAACACAGACAAAGGTCGCGAATGGAATCTTTCACTTTACGCTCCGGTAATTGTGAAGTATCGCGATGAGAAGACAGATGCGGCGACGCAGTTGGAGGATCTGCTGCGTTGACAAACTTCCAACCACCACCATTTCTCCGCGGCATTGAAAAGAGCATGATCCGGAAGATTTCGGATCGCGCGAAGCCCGGCAGCATCAGTCTCGGCCTCGGCGAGCCTGACCTTCCTACGCCGGAAGTTAACTTGCGTGAAGCGGTGCGCGTAATTCAGGAGGAAAAGAGCGGCTATACTTTACAAGCAGGTTTACCCGCGCTGCGCGAACGAATCGCCGGCGATTATCCGCACATGAGTCTTTCGAGCGATCAGGTGATCGTCACTTCCGGATCGCAGGAAGCCCTCTATCTCATCCTGCGCACGCTGGTCGAAGAAGGTGATGAGGTCTTAATCCCCAATCCCGGCTTCATTCCCTATCCGACGATCATTCGGATGGTCGGCGGCCGCGCTGTGACTTATCGTCTGCCGGCAAGAGACGATTTCGGTTTTGACATCGAAGACTTTAAAGCCCGGCTCTCGCCGCGTACCAGAGTTGTAATTTGCATCAGCCCGTCCAATCCAACAGGACGTGTGTTGTCGGCGACTGACCTGCAAGCAATGGCCGACGCTATTAGTGCAAGCGGTTCTCAGGCTTTCATTGTCAGTGATGAAATCTATCGTGAGCTTTACTACACGCCAGAGCGCCCACCCTCGATTTCTGAATTTTACCCGCGGACGATCGTAGTCAGT
>DATISD010000206.1:0-3692 GCA_035469005.1 Pyrinomonadaceae bacterium
CCGTTCGCCCTGGTTGCCCTTTATTCCGCTCGCTATCGCTCGCGGTTCTGAGCGCGACAGGCGACGGTCGCTCCGACACGATACAACGGCGAGCCGGTGAGGGTACGGGGGCTGCTCACGTATAATTTTGTCACGCAGTAAAGAATTGTTGAGGAGTAGCCCGAAGGAGACGACGGGCTTACTACCTGGTGGGGGCTCCTCCAGGGAAAGGGCGGTCGACGAGGCCGCCTTTTTTGACGCGTTATTCATGCCAATAGAATAGCCGAACGGTACAGAACCGCGAGCGGTAGGGAGCGGGATAATGACGCAACTATGTGTTGTTACGCGATATCGGTTCGGCGCTTCGTAAATTTCCGTTGCCAATATGAAGTAGCTTCCTGATCCCGCTCGCTATCGCTCGCGGTTCTGTAACGCGCTACGTTCGCGTCGCTACTTAAAACGTCACACGTTCGAGGCCTTCGTGCCGGGGCACGAAACATTTAGAGAATCCGGTCTGTTGATTCAAATTCGAGAAAAAACAAATACATCTTTCAACTATGAATATTTCGCCGCTATGCGGCTGGATTCATCCGAGCCCTCCTCACGGGTCGGGCTTCTGACCCGGCCGGCTCATCCTCATCCGCCGTGCGATACTTTTCCTTCTCTTTCTCGCGCTGCAAATAAGGAATACCTTTCTGCATCCACTCAGGCGCGGGTGCGCCTTTCAAAAAATGATCGAAGAATTCCTGCAGGCGCCGTGTGTAATCCTTCTGATTAATCCGACGCCGCAGACCGTGCTTCTCGCCGTTGTAGCTGAACATGTAGACCTCTTTGTTCAGGCGGCGCAGCGCGAGAAAGAATTCGATGCCCTGGTACCACGGCACCGCATCGTCTTCGTCGTTGTTAATCATCAAGAGCGGTGTTTGGACCTTGTCGGCGTGAAAGACCGGCGAGTTTTCCAGGTAACGCATGGGATACTCCCAGAGGCTGCCGCCGATGCGCGACTGGGAATGTTCGTATTGAAATTGACGCGGCAGGCCAGAGCCCCAGCGAATGCCGCTGTAGGCGCTGGTCATATTGGAAACGGCCGCGCCCGGGGCCGCAGCTTTAAAGCGATTCGTCTGCGTGACCATGTAGGCGATTTGATAGCCGCCCCAACTGTGTCCCTGAATTCCGATGTTTTTCTCATCAACGAAACCCTTATCGACGACCGCCTGGATTCCCGGCAGCACGCATTTCAAAGCGCTGGGACCGGGATAGCCGGTTGTGTAAACGATGTCCGGCATGAAAATCAGATAGCCGTTGCTGACGTAGTATGTCGGATTAATCGACGTGCCCGGTCCCGGCGAGCGCCACGCGTGCAGGCCCTGGCTCAGACGTTCATAGATGTAAACGATCATCGGGTACTTCTTTTTCGGATCGAAGTTGTCGGGTTTTAGCAGCAAGCCCTGCAACGGAACGCCATCCACATTCTTGAAACTAACCAACTCGCCCTTGCCCCAATTAAAAGCAGCGCGCTGCGCATCGCCGTTGCTTACCTTCTTTGGGCTCTTGAAATCCGAACCCGTGACCCACACATCCGGAAATTCGTCGAAGCGTGAAGCAGTGAACATTAAAACGTCTGCATCCCTGGCTTTGGTAGGATTGTTGTAGTCTTTTGCGCCCATCAGAAGCTTCTCAGGCAAACCACCACTGATGCGATCGCGATAGAATCCTGAGTCGCGTGTGTCCTGGTTTTCCGCGTGCAGCAGCAGAGGCTTTGCTGGATCAATCGAGCGTTCTTTTGGATCCAGCCGCACATAACGGAACTGGACATGATCGCGACGGCCGACGCCGTCGGTTAGATTCTTCGCGCCGCTCCCGTCAGGCGATACCTGCCAGACATCAAAGCGATCGTAAATCAGGACGTCGCGATCGTCTTTGGTCCATCCGCCAACTCCATAAGGGTTAGGCAGTTCCGGCGTGTCATTGTCTTCGTTAAAGAAATTCACGCCCAGGCTTTTAGTCAGGTTGACCGTGCGGCCGTCAGCGACCGAATAAGAGTTCCAATCCTTGCCATCAAAATAGAGCGCATACCTGGCGTTCGGAGAAATCGACGTCCCGAAACGCTGCTTCTGGCCGATCTGTTTACGCGTGCCGTCGGTAGTGTTCACCAGATAGACATCGCTCATGCCGGGATCGTAATCGTTCGTTATTCGATAAGCGCGATCATCTCTTCCGATGCCGAGGCGTCCGTCGTTCGAGAGCGTCACCGATTCCATTTTCTCATCGGCGAGCTGCACGAATTTCTGGTCCTTAACCACATAAACTGCGCGATACGAGCGGCTCCGTTCCTGCTCGGCGCGAACCTTTTGTATTGGCTGAATGTAATCGTCTTTCCAATGCCAGAGATCGACGAGCACTCTCTCGTCGGTTGGAATTTCTTCATCGGCGCTCTTTTCCGGATCAGGTGGGGGAGCGGCACCCAAAAACAGTCGCCCGCCGTCGAGCGAAAAACTCAGGGTGGCCTTGTCGCTGACGACGAAGTCTTTACGGAAGCCCGCAGTTGAACTTGAGACAACTTCAGTTGCGGTCATGGCGGCAGCGTGATTCCGATCGCTACTCTCCTTGAGTGCCGCTCCCCCGCGCTCCCACAGATAGACTTTGAACTTTGCCTGTTTCGAGTCCTGATCGTCACGATCACTGATGAATGCAAGTTCAGTCTGGTCTTCGTCCCAGGTCAGTTTTTGATACTTGCCTTTGCCGGCGATTAAAGCCACGGGCGCGTTATCTGCAGTGGTCGCGGCAACATAAACGCCGTTTGCCGCTTCGTTCTTCGAGGCGACAGTGTAAACAAGAGTTTTGGCATCTTTACTGAGAGTGTAATCAAGCACGTCGCTGAAAGTTCGCTCAGCCCCGGTGGTAGTGTTTCGCAGCACGAGATCGGTGCCGTATTCTTTTTTCTTGCCGCCGCGCCCTGATTGGGGTGCACTGCCGCGCTGGCCGGCGCCCGGCGCTGCTGGTTGAATCGGAGTCTCGCTCGAACTCGTGCCCTCTCTCGCGGCCGGGCCGCCTCCTCGTGCATTCTCAGCTGGCGTCGCAGGTTTGGCTTCCAGCAGATATGCGATGAATCCCGAACCATCCTCAGGTACCTGAAAACTCTTTACTCGCTCGACACACGCGACCTGTCCGCTCGATAAATCCATAATACCCAAAGCGTTTTTGGGCATGTCTTCCGGTCTCTTCCTGTCCTTCTTCGCCTTATTCAGATCGGCTTTCGCCGGCTCAATGCTGAAAACAACAAAGCGGCTGTCGGCCGTAAACACGGGCCGCGAAAGTCGAGCCTGGGCCGCAATCAATTCACCAAAATTCGGAATCGAATCGTCGGGTGGCGGCGCCGGCGGCCGGTAACCTCGGGCAGCGCGCCATTCAGTTCCCCTCGCCACGTTGCGGACCACGATCTCACTGTCAGCGTCCTGCGCCATATACGCGTAGGCGACGAATTTTCCGTCGCGCGAAATCTGCGGCGCCTGGATCGAGTGCCAGGAATCGTAATCCTCATGCGTGAGCGGACGTTTGGTCGCCGCAGGCTGCTGAGCAAATGCGTGCGCCGACGACGTTGCGATCAAAGTGACTGCGCACACCAATGACACGAATCTTCGCGAACTTGGGTTGAAGGATTTCATGGCTCACTCCATTTTTGGTTTTCTTCGCCGGGCGAGGTCGATTGCGGG
>DATISD010000207.1:0-9203 GCA_035469005.1 Pyrinomonadaceae bacterium
CAATGGTCAACAAATCAGTGCGCCGGTGGAAGTGCGAGTGGGCTCCCAGGTTCAGTTGGGCAGTGGCGGACCAATCCTGCGAGTCGTGAGCATAGAACAAACGCCCGTCGCTGACGTCGATCCAAAGTCATCAGGCCTGCGGCGAATGGAGACATTTCGCGATCCGGGGTTGGCGGTCGACCCGACGCCCGTCCCGGCGCCGCCAGCGCCGAAGACTCCGACTCCGCCGCCTCGAGCTCCGAGCGCCGCTCCACCGCGAAGCGTGCCGGCCCACCTCGATCTCGTTGATTCGCGGACAGGACAGACCCGTCAGATTCAGCTGACCAAAGAAGTGACGCGGATTGGCCGCGATCCCGAAGGAGAAGTCGTCATCGATGCCGATGCGGCAGTTGTTTCGCGTCGTCATGCGGAAATCAGAAAAAGCGGCGAGCAATTCACGATCACCGATCTTAAAAGCTTTAACGGAACGCTCGTCAACAATCAGCGCATCAGCGAGTCGGCGCCGTTGTTTGATCGTGATGAGATTCAACTTGGATCTGGCGGTCCAATGTTGCGCTTAAGCGACCCGTCGCATCCTGCGCCGCCACGCCGCGTGATGCAACCGGGTGCGCCGACTCCAAGTCAAAACTTGATTCCGGAAGCGTTTGGTCAGATCGCCGCGATCGCGCGCGGGGCGACCATCGTCTCGACGTCGGGCACGCTGCCAAGCGCTCCACCTTCAGGTTCACAGCCACAGCTGCTGGCGCGTTTGTCGTTCGAGACGCGGCCGCAACTTTCCGTGGGACGCGCGCCGGACAATGACGTGCGCCTTGATGGCTTACAAATCTCGAATCATCACGCCCGCTTCATGCGCACAAATGGCAGCGTCTCGGTCGAAGATGCAGGATCGACAAACGGCGTGTACGTGAACGGCGAACGAATCAGTGGCCGCCGGCCAGTCCAACTTTCCGATGTAATCCAGATCGGGCCGTTCGTTTTGCAGGCCGATACCGCGCAGGGAGTTGCCGTTTACGACACGCGCTCAAAAACGCGCATCGATTGCATTAACATCGCGAAAATCGTCAAGAATCGATCAGGCGGCGGCTCGATCAAGTTGCTTGACGATGTCGGCCTGACGATCCAACCGAACGAATTTGTCGGCTTGCTCGGCCCTTCGGGTGCAGGCAAATCGACGCTCATGGATTCGCTCAACGGCATGCGCCCGGCGTCGAGCGGCCACGTCCTCATCAACAACCTCGATTTGTACCGGCATCTTGATTCGCTCAAGCAATCGATTGGTTATGTGCCGCAGGATGACATCATCCATCGTGAGCTGACGGTCTACCGCACGCTTTACTATGTCGCGCGGCTGCGTCTTTCGCGCGACGTGTCCAGTCGCGAAATCGATCAGATCGTGAACGAGGTGATGGACGTCACCGGACTGTCGGAACGCCGCGACGTTCCCGTGTCGCAGCTTTCCGGCGGACAACGCAAGCGCGTTTCGATCGCCGTGGAATTGATCACGAAGCCTTCGGTGATCTTTCTTGACGAGCCGACCTCAGGACTCGATCCGGCGACTGAAGAAAAGATCATGAAGCTCTTCCGGCAAATTGCGGAAAGCGGCCGCACCGTCATTCTCACTACGCACGCGATGGAGAACGTGAAGCTGTTCGACAAGATTGTGGTGCTCATGCGCGGCAAGCTCGTGTTCTACGGCGCGCCGCAGGAAGCGCTGGTCCACGTCAAAGCGGAAAGCTTCAAAGACCTGTACGACAAACTGGAAGATCCAATTGACCAGCAGCTGGCGGCCCTGCCACCGCTGCCGCCGAACGCGGGTAAAGCGCAGAAGGGTGAACGGAAACGTCAGCGCGAGCAAATTTCAGAGCAGGTAGCCGAAGATTGGAAGCGGAAGTTTCAGCAGACCGAACAGTACCGGCGGAACGTGGTCGAGCCGCTCAGCGGGCTGCCCCGCGACGGGCGCGCCGCGGCGCCGCCCAAGCGCCGGATGAGCATCTTCGATGCGGTGCGCCAGTGGGGTACGCTCACGCGGCGCTATCTTGAAGTGCTGACACGCGACAAATTCAATTTGCTGATTCTGTTTGGTCAGGCCCCGATCATCGCGTTTCTCACTTATCTGGTCGTCGGCGCCAAGGCACCCCGCGACTTTCCCTACTTTGTCATGGCGCTGGTGGCGATTTGGTTCGGCACTTCGATCGCTTCGCGCGAAATCATTCGCGAGCGCGCGGTTTACACGCGCGAACGCATGGTCAACCTGCGGCTGTTGCCCTACGTCGGATCGAAACTGTTTGTGTTGGCCGTGATCGTTTCTTTGCAGTGCCTGGCTCTTTACGGCTCTTTGAAATTATTCCACTACACCGGAATGATGGCCGTGCCGGGTTGGGCCATCCCGCAACTAATAATTGTTTTGATCACGGCGATGGTCGGAATCGCCCTCGGATTATTGATCTCAGCGATAGTGAAAACTTCCGAGATGGCGACCAGCATGGTGCCGCTGATCCTGATTCCGCAGATCTTGTTTTGCGGGCTTGTCGGCGTGCCTGAGAACACGGCGCGCGTCATCAGCACCGTCATTCCGGCGACGTGGGCGTTCGATGGAATTAAGCGATTCTCGACCCTGGACACGCTCGACGAAGAAGGATCTGATCCCAACGGCGACAACAAAGGAAAGGGACTCTACAAGCATTACGAGGAACTGAACGACGGCCACATCGCCAAAGCGCGTGAAGATGTTGAGAAATACAAGAAGGATGCGGAAGCCGACTCGAAAGATTACGAGCGGAAGATGAAGGATTACATAAAGGATCTGCAAAGCGGTCAGCAGTCGACTCAGCCCGAGGCCCCAAAACTAAAACCCGTTCCAAAGATTCACGAGGCGGACAAGCTTCCGGAGGACCTGAGCAACTACATAAACTTCCTGCACCCCTGGGGCAATATTCTGCTCGACCCGTTCGTGCTAATCGTAATGTTCTTTGCGCTGGTGATTGCGACGATCATTACGTTGAGGGCACAGGACATCTTGTGAGCGAGTGACTGTTGGGTACGCACGCCTCCGGCGTGCTTCCGTCAGAGACTGAGCCGGCACGCCAGAGGCGTGCGTACCAAATAACCTCGATCAATTCGGTGGCGGCTTTCGGTAAATCAACTCGTACAAGGCCTTCGCATTATTAGGATTCAAGGTCCGCAGCTTCTCATACTGCTCAGTCGCCGACTTCTTGTCACCAATCTTCCAATAATCAACACCCAGGTTGTAAATAGCGCCGCCG
Organism: Pyrinomonadaceae bacterium; assembly: GCA_035469005.1. Taxonomy (GTDB): domain Bacteria; phylum Acidobacteriota; class Blastocatellia; order Pyrinomonadales; family Pyrinomonadaceae; genus UBA11740. The sequence continues at coordinate 3,264 of DATISD010000207.1, forward strand.
TAACTCGGATTTTGTCTCACGGCCTCCTGGTGAGCGGCCAATGCCGCTTTCCAATTTCCGAGGCTGCCATAGGCCACACCCAGATTATTTTGGGCGGCCGGCCAATCAGCCTTCAATTGAATGGTCTGTTGAAATTCTGCGAGCGCTTCGTTGTTCTGCCTCAAGTGAAAATACGAAAGTCCAAGATTGAAATGCCCCTCCGGCAATGAGGGTTTTAGCTGAATCGCTTTCTTTAAAGGATCGACTGCTGCGGTGTAATTCCCAAGATTGTTGTAGGCCCAACCCAGGTTGCTGTACGCCTCGGCGTAATCCGGCTTGAGTTGAATGGCGCGCTGAAAAGCAACCAGCGCTTCCTGCCAGCGCTTACTCTTGCCAAGCGCGTATCCCATGTTGTTGTTGGCTTCAGCATCATCGGGTTTGAGCCGGATGACTTGTTTGTAGGCGTCGGCAGCTTCGGGATACTTGCCTAGTGAGTCATACACCTGGGAAAGATTGCTATAGGTTTCCAGCAGGTCCGGCTTGATGGCGACCGCCTGCTTGTAAGCATCTGCCGCCTCTTTCAGCTTGCCGGATGCACGGGACGCGTCACCCAGGTTGTTGTAGGCCTCGAAGTAACCACTCTTGAGAGCGACTGCCTGCTGATAAGCGGCGATCGCCTCCGCGTACTGTTTTACGTTATAGGCGGCAACACCGTGGTCGAAATAAGCGAGGCCTAATGCACTGCGAGTCTCGGCATCGTTGGAATCGAGTTTGTAAGCTTTCTTTAAGGCTTCGAGCGCTTCAGCGGAACGTGAGGTCTTTAGATAAGTCGTGCCCAGCGTACGATACGCCTCCGCCCAATCTGGCTTCAGGGCAATGGCCTCCTTATCGGCGGCTATGGCTTCGTCATACCGGCTGAGATTGAAATAGGTTTCGCCGAGATTGAGATAGGCCTCGGCAAAGTCCGGTTTCAGGCGCACGGCCTGTTGATACGCCTCGGCCGCTTTGTCGAAGTTGCCAGCATCGAAGTAACCATCTCCCTGCTGGTTGTAGTCCTCAGCGGTCAAAGCGCGGCGGGGCGCCCCGCCTAAAGCCGGGCCAGAAAGGTCGGTGCTGCGATTTGTGCTCTTGTTGCCGCTGTTACTTGCCGTGGTAGCCGTACCGGAAACTCTGCCGGACTGCCGGCCGCTCCTATTGCCGGCGGTTTGCGTTGAAACTGTGTGCGCGGCCTTTACTGATGATCGAGGTAGGATGCTCTTTTCCAGCGGCTTAATCGCGTGCGGTTTACTCTGAGCAGGGGTGAAGATTCCCTTGCCAAGTTTAGCTTCGACCTCGGCGTTAGCCAGTAAGACGTTGGCGCCGCCGCTAATGTCCGTCGCGTTCAGATTGCTGGCGCCGCCCTTGATGTCCTGGCCGATAGAGTTGGTCCAGCTAAGAGATATCCCTAACGTGCAAGCGGCGACACGCGAACAGATTGATGATGTGCGCATTACTTTTTGTGCTCCGGCTGTAGACTTTCAGGATGATCTGCATCGGCGTTCCAAACGCCGGACCAAAGTTTAATGTGGAGCGCTCTTGACCACAAGTATCAGGTTGCGTAGGTTCTAAGGATTAGCCAAGAACTGATGACTTGCTGGTCTGGTTGGCGGCAAGGCAAATTTTCTACTGAGATGCATTTCGCCGGCGGAATAAGATTAATTGAATCATTATGTGCATTAACTTCTATAGTCTTATTTTGTTTGCCCCAGACCCCGGTCGCCCAGGATTTTCTGCCGGCGCCACCCGCGGATCACAGCCTGATTTATGTGCTCGATCAGCATAACAGGTTAGTCTCGCTGCCCTACGAGAAGGCGGAAACCCCGCTGCATCCCGAAGAGTTCGCCAGGAGTACGAAGAGTAGTTATATCGAGTTGAAGGGGGAGCACTCGGCGACCGTTCTGGCGGCAAACACGCGAATCTTCCTTTTCACGATTGATCATGGCGGCGCGCATCCGCCCTTGCTCGTTTGGCTGACGCCGCGCAAGGGCGCACGAAGAGTGACAGCTATCGCCCAAAAGGGAATGAAAGGTTTTGCGATCTCATCAGAAGAAATTGTGAAGCCTTTTGCTCGCGGTTTGGCCAAAAACGGCGAAGAGGTTTTCATGGAACTGCGCCCGCGCGCTTCGCTGATGCCGGGGGAATATGCGATTATTGGCGAAGACCTGACCCGTGTAGTTAGCTTCCGCGTTGTTGGGCCGGCAAATTAAGCAGGAAAGCAGGGAAGAATGGCTGTATCCCAGGAATCACCAAAGAAGGGCACCGAGGTGTCCGCTGAGGAAAAAGAGAAGAACTCTTTTTGGACTCCCGGCCGCGTGGCAATCACGCTGATTGTCGGCGTACTCGTTGTTGGCTATGCAATTTCACGTTGGAGTTCGGGCGAAAACGTTGCCAACACCAATCCCACTGTAAATCGACCTGCAAATCAACCGGTGGCCAGGACGGTGGCGCCGCTACCTGCGGCGGTCCCTCTGCCGCAAGGGTTGCGCGAAACATCAGTTCAAACCATCGAGGGCCAGGCAATAAAGCTGTCTGACTATGCGGACAAAGTAGTGGTCTTAAACATTTGGGCCACCTGGTGTGGGCCCTGCCGTTTGGAAATGCCCGAATTGGTTAAGATCAGCAACGAATACAAAACGCGCGGCCTGGTGGTGATTGGCCTGGCTACGACTTACAACGAGCAGAACGATCCTGAGCGCGTGAAGAATTTTGTAAAGGCGCAGAATATCCCCTACAAAATAATTTGGGATGACGGCACGCTGGCGGGGCCGCTGGTGCAGGCCGTGCAGGGGCGTTCAGTGATCCCGCAAAGTTTCGTGATCGATCGCGGCGGACGGATCGTGAAGCACTTCAGCGGATTCAACGTGACCCAGACTCCGCAGTTCATGCGGCAGGCAATTGAAGATGCACTGAACGATAAGGCCAAAGCCTGAGATGAATTGGTTCATTGAGCCATTTATTCATTGATTCCATGAACCAATGATTTAATGATTCAATTTATTTAATGACTCTTGAAGTAAAACAAAAGCTCCAGGCCGAACTCGACCAGTTAGAGTCCGAGTTGCGCGTGCATCTGCCCAAAGAGATCAAACGCGCGCGCGAATTTGGCGACTTGCGAGAGAACTCGGAGTATCAAACTGCGTTGCAGCGGCAGACGATGGTCAAGGCCCGCATCCGCGAATTGCGTCAGCGCATGAGCGAAGTTGCGTCTATCGATCTTTCAAGGATTTCACGAGACAAGGCAGGCTATGGCTCGACGCTGGTTCTGTTTGATGCTGAGCGGGATGAAGAAGTGACCTATCGTCTGGTAACGCCTGAGGAAAGCGATCCCACCGCTGGCTTGATCTCAACGGTTTCACCAATTGGACGCAGCCTGATGGGGAAAGAAGAAGGTGACGAAGTCGTGGTCAGCATCCCTTCGGGTTCGCGCCGTTTTGAGATCAGAAGACTGACCACGCTCCACGATGAACCCAGCAAGTGAGAGAGCTCAACGGAACCGGGGGCAAACGCGCGGCCGTCCCCTCCGCCGCGCGTTCCGCTCGAGCCGCCTTCTTAAGATCGTAAGGTTGAACAGCTTACTGGATTAATCACACTCATGTCTGTCGAGCTAACCGAAAGCGAGTTCTCTGGACATCTCAATTCAAAATTTCAGCTCGACCTCAACGGGCAGAACCTTGAACTTGAGTTAGTTGAGGTGAAAGGTTATTTGCGGCAGGAACATGAGCAGGGCGGCATGGAACGCTTTTCAGTTTTCTTCCGGGGCCCTGTAAATATCTTCATGCCACAAAGTGTTTACGGGCTTCGTCACTCCGAGATGGGCAGATTTGATATTTTCCTGGTCCCCGTTTCACGCGACCAGGAGAGCTATCGTTACGAAGCGGTATTCAATTACTTCAAGAAATAATCCGCCGATTACCCAGATTCCGCAGAAAGAAAACCAGTCACAACCGGACACAAAAGCAAAAGAGAAGTTAAGTCAGAGAGCAAAAATCAATGTGTAAAGTCACGTCACCGATTTTCATCTTTGTGTCTCGTATTCCTTTTTTCGTGGCTCACTTTTCTGAATCTGTGTAATCAACGTATTAACCGGTGGATTCAATTCGCCTTCCACTCCATGTGTTTGTACGCTCCCAGGTCTTCGATAATCACAAATCCCAGCCGTTCATAGAATCTGTGCGCGTCGCTATTCAGAACGAAGACCATGTGCCGCAAAGGTTTGTTTGTCCTTTTTGCCTCAATCATCATCCAACTCAACAGCGCCGTGCCTGCACCTCGGTTCTGAAACGCGGGCAGTATCGCAATGTCGAGTAAACGAATCTGCTTGTTGTCCTGACCGATCCAGATTCTTCCGGCTTGATTTTCATCGATCAAAATGACGAAGTAATCAGCATCAGGAAACCGCGCGTCGTACTCTCGCCGTTGCATGTCGAATTGCCATTTGACGAACGCTTCTTTTTGCCCTGCCTGCCATTGTGCCTGAGCCAGTTCGTCGGCACGCGTGCTGGCATAAACCGACAGCAGAAAATCATCGTCGGCGGCTGTGATACGCCGCAGCTCCATAGTCTCGCCGTTCGGTAAAGTTAGTTTGGTTTCAGCAAAGGCCATCAGGAATTCTCGTTACGTTGATAGTTTATATATAAAAGAGTGATTGAATCCCAAGCAAAAAGATACTAGACTGCTCGTCCTTTATGACAGCGAACCTCGCATTTTCCCCCGGCGATTCGGACGCACCTCCGCCCCGGCCAAACGTAGGAGGAGACGTGACCACATCGCGACGAAGATTTCTAAAAGCGGGTATGCTTGCGGCTGTCTTTGCCGCCATGCCGATCAGAAATGTTTTCGGGCAAAGCTGGAAAGATGTAGACGGGAACCAAAGTGAGGTCCCGGTTACTCAAGCCGATCCCCTGAGCACTTATACCAAGGCGACTTTTAGATCCTATCTGAAGTCGATTTTTGAACTTCATACCGTCTACGGCATCGTCGCCGTAACTCTCTTAGAGGTTCGCGACATGCCCAGCGCGCCCGGCGGCGAGTGTTTCTCGCTACTGTTCCGCGGCGGTAGCCGGCCATTGCGCCAGGAAACCTACGTGCTGGTTCATCCGTCCCTCGGCACCTTCTCGTTGCTTCTGGTGCCGGCAGGTTCGGATCGCAACGGCGCACAAGGTTATCTGGCGACGATCAATCGACTCTCTTACAGCGACTTGCTGAACAATCCTGCTCCGAAAGGTTCGGGGTCGAAGCGCAAAACAGCTACGCCCACAGGTTCCAGTCCGGCTTCGCCGCCTGAGACCCCGCCTGAAACGGCGCCAGGCAACCCACCGCTCCTTTGACCTCGCCTTCAAAAGAAGATGAAAAACCACAGGGAAAGAGAAAACCCTCCTGGAAAGAGATTGAAAACCAGATTCTTGATGACTATCTAATCTAGTTTCGTCAGCAGGCCACCGCGGGTTCCAACATTGATAAAAAAACACTCCCACATTTGATTTCCTTGATTTGTCTCCAACTCTTTATATTGATTAGTAAAAAATTTTGCTTGCAATCCCGAAAGCTTAGGATTAAAATCCGCGCCACTTTAGCTCCGGCTGTTCAAAGAATTGGCTTTGCAAGCACTTGCTGTCGACCTGTCTAAACAGTCTTCCCGGACAGCCATCAAACCTCGAGTCGTCGAAAGCTACGCTAACGTGAACTTCATTCGCATGGAGTAAGAGATCATGGCAGAACCATTTCTCTCGGAAATCAGAATCTTCAGTTTTAACTTCGCGCCCAAAGGCTGGGCGCTTTGCAACGGGCAGTTACTGCCGATTAATCAGAATCAGGCACTGTTCAGCTTGCTGGGCACGACCTACGGGGGTGACGGCCGCGTCAACTTTGCGCTCCCCGACCTGCGTGCTCGTGTTCCTATTCATGAAGGCAATGGGTTCACTC
>DATISD010000208.1:0-5830 GCA_035469005.1 Pyrinomonadaceae bacterium
AGCCGCTGGTGCCGACGTGAAGTTTCATTCGAGAGACCGACGTCAAAACGATTCTGCAGGAACCAACAACAACTAAGCAGCTTTAAGTAGAGCTTGCTCAATGTTGTGCGGTAGCTCAATAAACAAAAAATAATGGGCGGGGTAGAGGTAGTCTTCACCTTCGTTGTCGATGACTCTAATGTAATTCGATTTCGCGGCGTTTTCGTCTGGCAGCACCTGATAAATCCTGCGCGGAGTTAACAAGTCTGGATCGTCTGAGTAAACACAGACAGCGAACTTGCGTTCCTTATCATTCTTCCTGGCCATTTTCTTAATCCAAATACCGTTTGATTCGCATTTTCCTCTTTCCGATTCCATGTGCTTCAAACCAGTGGACCTCGGCAAGGCGTATCGTACCATCAGAAAGACGAACGTTAGCAACTCCTTTCAACTTTCGCCAACGACCCATTCCGTATCTTTTGCGCAAAACACTACGAATTCTAACACTTGGCCCCGCAGCTATCGTTTCAATTTCAGTAATGCTTCCCAGAACCTCAAAGGGCATCGTGTGAGTTCTCACGAAATCAATCGCGCAATCAAAAATGCAGCACCCGCAGCAACGCTGCCAATCAATGCCGTTTGCAGGGCGCTGCGCAGCGGTCGCGTGCCGGTGAAGCGCCCTTTGACAAAGCCGAACACGAACAAAGCAACCAGCGTTAACACGACGGAAAAAAGGAGCGCCGTTGCAATCCTCATGTTCTTCAGATAAGCCGTCGCGATGTAAGGCGCAAGGGGGATCAGGCCGCCGGCAACGTAAGAAGCCGCAATCGTAAGGGCACTGATCAACGCGCGTTTCGGGTCAGGTCTCTCCAAACCAAGCTCGAAACGCATCATGAAGTCCACCCACTTCTTCGGATGCTTCGAGAGCGCTTCAACGATCGGCTCGCTCTCGTCTTTAGTTAGACCATACGTGTGCAACACCTGGGCAACTTCGCGTTTTTCTTCTTCGGGTATTTCAATTACTTCCCGGTGTTCACGTTCGCGTTCTTTTGCATAGTGTTCGGCGTCGCTCTTGGCCGCGAGATAACCACCCAGGCCCATGGCGATGGCGCCCGCGGCGATTTCCGCAAATCCAGCCGTGACGATAATGCTGGCGCTGTCGATTGCGCCGGTCAACCCCGCCGCCAGTGCGAATGGAACTGTTAATCCATCCGACATTCCAATCACGACGTCGCGAATCGTCTCGCCCGCCGTGAAGTGTCGTTCGACATGTCTAGTCTGAGGCATTTGGTTCGCGGGCATCTTGCCCGCATTTCATTTTCAAAACTTCCCAATCAATACCAACACTCCAATCACAATAAAGGCGGCGCCGGCCACCCGCTTAATCCAATCCAACGGTAAGTAGTGGCCCAGCGCACTTCCGACCACCACCCCAATCGCTGAGACCGTTGCCAGAGCGATTACGGCCCCGAGGAAAACCTCCCACGGCCGTTTTTTCTGCGCGGCCATGGTCATCGCCGCAATTTGAGTTTTGTCGCCCAGCTCAGCCAGAAAAATTATTCCAAAAGTCGTCAACGCTACGCGCCAGTCCATCGGCACTCCCTTCTCCGAACGATTTTGTCCGGAGTATCGAATTGAGGCGAACTTTTCGAGCTGGAACTCCGCCCGAAGGCGGAACTCCAAACATTGATTGCGCAAATCATGTAAGGCACAATTGCTCATCTGTCAACAGATGCAATGCAAACTGTTAGTTGGCGCACAAGCTAACAGCCTGATCATCCGAGGAATCCCTACGTGGTGAAACCCGCCAAAGACTTTATTGGGACTGAGCGTTTCACGCTGCACCGTTGTCTGGGTTCCGGCGGCATGGGCGTCGTCTATGAAGCCCACGACCGCCAGATGGACAAAGTCGTCGCGCTCAAAGCGCTCACCCGCGCCGAAGCGGCGCACATCTATCGCTTCAAGCGCGAGTTTCGCGCCCTCGCCGATGTTTCTCATCCCAATCTGGTAACGCTGTATGAACTCATGTCGAATGGTCAGGACTGGTTCTTCACGATGGAGTTGGTTCAGGGGGTGACCTTCATTGAATATGTGCGTCCTGAAAGTGCCGGGGCGATAAGAACTTCCGCCGACAACACTTTGCCCGTGCCGCGCGCTCCGGCATCCCAATCGCACGATTCAGCCGCCGACACTGAAATTTTTGAGACTTCGTCGCCGGGTGATGACGAGATCACGGCGCTGGACGATGAGGCGCCATTTATCGATACCAACTATCAGTTGGACGAAGCGCGCTTGCGCTCGGCTCTGCGCCAGCTCGCGGAAGGTGTGCACGCCCTTCATGAAATGGGCAAGCTGCATCGCGACATTAAACCATCGAATGTGCTGGTGACTAACGAAGGCCGCGTCGTCCTTCTGGATTTTGTCCTGATTGAGGACATCAATCCTGACCTGCACGAAACACTTTTGGCCGGCACGCCGGATTACATGTCTCCCGAGCAGGGCGCGCAAACCAGGATCTCGAAGGGAAGCGATTGGTACAGCGTGGGCGTGATGCTGTACCAGGCACTAACAGGCCGTCTGCCATTCCGCGGCAAGTTCTTCGAGGTCATGACGCGGAAGCAGACGCGTGAACCAATTCAAGCCCGAGAGATCAATCCCGACATCCCGCGCGACTTGAATGATCTCTGCACCCGGCTGCTGCGTCGCAAGCCAGAGACGAGGCCCGGCGGCCGCGAAATACTTCGTGCGCTGGGGGTGCGAAGTTCTTCACAACTGGCTCCGGGGAGCTTGTCGGCAACCGGTGAAGGTCCATTTGTTGGACGTGAGAGACAACTTGGCGAACTCCATGATGCTTTTCGCGCGACGCGCGCAGGTCAAACAGTGACCGTTTACGTTCACGGAAACTCGGGCATGGGAAAGTCGACTCTGGTCCGAACATTCCTCGATCAGGTCAAGGCGAAAACACCCAACGCAGTCGTCCTGCAAGGGCGATGCTACGAACGAGAATCGGTTCCCTACAAAGGTCTGGACGGCGTCGTTGATAGTTTGAGTAAGCACCTCGCTTCAAAGCGCCGCGCCAAAGCGGAAAGCCTGATGCCGCGCAATCGGGCGGCGTTGGCGCGAGTATTCCCGGTCATGCTCCAGGTTGATGCCATCTTCGATGCTCGCTCAAACCAACCAGAGACGATCGATCTTTTTACGATGCGCCGGCAGGCTTTTGGCGCGTTGCGCGAGTTGCTCACCCGTCTCGCGCAACAGAAACTGCTGGTTATCTATATCGACGATCTGCAGTGGGCCGACGCAGACAGCATTTTTCTGCTGGAAGATCTCCTGCGCCCACCGGACGCGCCGCCGCTGTTGCTGATTGCCAGCTTCCGCAGCGAAGACATTGAGGAACAACCCTTCCTCAAACAAATGTTGTTGCAATCGGGCACTGATCAATGTCGTGAACTTCAGCTGGGACCATTGGCTGCCAGTGAAGCGCGCGACCTGACTCGTTCGCTCTTCAAGCTGGCCGGTTTCTCTGGCGAGCCATTCATTGAGTCAATTGTTACCGAAGCCGGCGGCAATCCTTTCCTGCTCGAGCAATTGACGCAATACGGCATGATGAACGAACGCGCTGCGACCGCGGGCATTTCGCTGACCACAATGCTTGAAGAGCGAATCAGGCAACTGCCGACAGGCTCGCGCGCGCTGCTGAACGTGCTGGCGGTCGCCCGCCGGCCGGTGAACGAGGGAGTCGCGCTGGGCGCCGCGGGCATTCAAGGCGATCCGCTGCAGTTGTTAACGACTCTGCGCGTTGCTCAATTCGTACGAAGCGGCGGTACGGGCTACGGCGTCGAGCTGTATCACGATCGAATCGGCGAGACGCTGGCTTCGCTGCTTGATGACAACGAGCGCCGGCAAATTCATCGTCGCCTGGCCCAGGCGATTGAAGCGCGTGGCCTCGACGACCCTGAGAGCTTGTATGAAGACTATCTTGGTGCGGGCGAAAAGGATCGCGCAGTGTTGCACGCTCAGACCGCCGCTCAAAAAGCCGCCGGCACACTCGCTTTCGATCGGGCAGCGCTTTATTACCGGCGCGCGATCGATTTAAAGCCGGACGCGGCCAATGTCGTTGAGTTGAAAATCGGGCTGGGTGATGCGCTGGCGAATGCCGGCCGGCCGGCTGAAGCGGCAACAGAATTTCTCGAGGCGGCCAAAGCAACTTCGGCGCGACGCGCGCTCGAACTCCGGCAGCGCGCAGGCGCGCAATTGCTGATGGGCGGACATATCGAAGAGGGGCTCGCAGTCTTTCGCGTCGTACTCGAAGCGGTCGGACTGAAGTTGGCGAAAGGACCAAAGCGCGCGCTGGTCTCGCTCGTTATGCGACGGCTTTGGCTTCGCTTGCGTGGTCTGGATTTCATTGAGCGCGACGCGGCGGACGTTCCGGAATTTGATCTGTTACGCATCGACATTTGCTGGGCAGTCGCGGCCGGCCTGGGCGTTGTCGACCTGATTCGCGGCGCTGACTTTCAAAGTCTGCATCTGCTGCTCGCGTTGCGGGCCGGCGAAATTTCGCGGTTAGCGCGCGCGATGGCTTTTGAAGTGAGCCAAACTGCAGCCCGCGGCAGCTCAGCGCGCGAACGGGTTGCCGAGCTCCTGGAGAAAACCGAAGTTTTGGCGAAACGCGCCGGCAATCCGCATTCTATCGGGATGGCCATCTGGGCGCGCGGATTGAGTTCGTATCTTTTGGGCAATTGGAAAGATGCCGCAGAGTACTGCGAACGCGGCGCGGAAATCCTGCGCGATCAATGCACCGGGGTGACCTGGGAAATTACGATCGCCAACCGCTTCATGCTGACTTCACTGCTCTACCTGGGCGAAGTTGTGGAAGTATCTCGGCGGGTGCCGCAACTTCTTTCAGCGGCTCTGGAGCAGGGGAACCTATTCGCGGCAACGGACTTGCGGACGCGCCTGAATGCGATTTGGCTGGCGGATGATGATCCTGATCGCGCGCGCGACGAAGTGATAGCCGCGATGACCAGTTGGCCGCGCAAGGGTTTTCACTTGCAGCACTACACCTCGCTCGTCGCTCTGGCGCAGATCGAGTTATACACCGGCGATTACGAAGTGGCCTGGAAGCACATCGAAGGGCAGTTGAAGCCGCTGGAAAAATCGATGCTGCTGCGCATTCAGGGATTGCGCGTCGACGCGATGCAACTGCGCGGTCGCCTGGCTCTGGCCAGTGCTGTGGGAAAGGACCGCTCAGCTCGGTTAAAAATCGCCGAAACGGTGGCTAACAAAATCGCTCAGGAACACATTACTTACGCCAATCCATTCGCAACCCTGATTCGCGCCGGGATTGCGCGCAAGCGCGGCGACGACGTCTCAGCGGTGACACTCCTCGAAAAAGCTTTGAAAGAATTCGAGGCCGCGGACATGACACTCTATGCCATAGTCACGAGTCATCGGCTGGGCGAATTAATTGGCGGTGATCGGGGACGGGAACTTCGGCAAGGCGCCGAGGAATGGATGAGCCGCCAGCTGATTAAGAACCCAGCAAAGGTGTTGAATTTGATGGCGCCGGGATTTTCTTGAGCTGGCAAAAAGTGTTTCTCTGTGCCTCTGTGAACTCTCTGCCTCTTCTGTGGTAAATGGTTCCTCGAGATTAGTTCTCCACAGAGATCCAAAGACCCACTGAGACACAGGGAAGAAAATCCCCTCGCATATCAGCGCAATAGCCTTGATCTTAACCCGGTGATAGCATGGCCTGCTTAGTCTGAAGATAACCTTCATGTCGCAGCCGCTGCTTGCATCCTTGTTCGACGACACCGAGCGCCGCCCGGTCAGCGTGTCGGAGTTAACGTCG
>DATISD010000209.1:0-2494 GCA_035469005.1 Pyrinomonadaceae bacterium
TGCTCCCGCGTCGTTACGAGCCGGTGAGGGAACCCGAGCGAATCTGAATTCAGCGTTGGCGGTCTTGTTATCGTTGTGATCGATAGTGATTCTCACCTGGGCCTGGGCGGAGACAGCCAGGAGGAGCAGCGCGAAAGTTGTGAAGATGAAACACCTGATCTCGCTTGTGTTACCGCGGTGGTTCTCCGTGTCTCTGTGGTAAACCGTCTGGGAAGAAATTCCACCACAGAGGCACGGAGGTCCACAGAGATCACACAGAGAGATTTGCACCATCAGCCTCATCTTTCAATAGCCGTTAGCGTGTCATACAGCGGCTGCGCTGCCTTAATCATCCAGGGCTCGTCGGCGGCGGTGATCGCCAAAATCCGAATGCGTTCGTTGTTGGGCAAGGTGATGGTTCGAGCGCCAAACGGCAAATCGATCATATAAGCAAACAAGTACGAATAAGCGTAAGGTTCAGCACTGCCATCCGCCGCGTGTCGTTGCGAAGAAAACCAGGCTACATCCGCGCGCTTGATAAAGCCGGGTCGCAAGCCAATCATCTCACCATAGATGTTGGTCCTTGTTCGCCCCGGCGTTCCCGGCGGTGCGCCGGGGCGCAGCGGAATCGGATCTTCGGTGGTCCTCCAGATGCGGTCGTCCCACTGGCCGATAAAACCAGTCCAATCCTGAATCGTAAACTCGACCGGTTGATTGCCGGCGAGAAACGTTGCTTTCTGATCTCCATTCGCGGCTGCGGCTAGCAGATAAACTCGATTGAAGTTTCCGGCCGGCAGGTTGATTGTCTGGCCATGCGCCAATACGGCATTGGGTTTCGCTGGTGGGGCGAGATCAAATCTAACTCCGCCAAAGCTAATTTGCCGAGGTAACAGTTCCGCGGGCAAGGCTTTTCCCTGCGAAGCCCCCTGGCTGTTGGGCGCCCAGTCAAAAGCTCCATCCGCGGGCCGGCCCATACGTGACGCGACTGACATTTCGTAATTAAGAGCGAGTGGTTGAAAGCTTGTGGGAGCAACCCTGGTGCGCGGCGGCGCGAGTTTGACTGCGAAGGTGCGCGGCTGATAGGCGCTGAACGAAGTTATCAATTCACCGTTCGCAATGTTCGCGGGCCCAAGTGGTTGTTCCTGCCCGTTTACCTCGCGCGCCGACAATACGGGAGCCGGAAAGGTGAGCCGCACATTTGAAGCCGGCCGGCCATCCATTTCAACTGCGCGAACGATCACTTCGTTACTTAACTCTGCTTTTTTCAAAGCCATGACGCGGATTCGTTCGTTGCTTACTTTCATTAGCCAAAAGCTTTTTCCGAGTGCGCCGGCATGCGAAGGGCTTTGAAAAGCGATGAGAGGTTGATTAAGACGATATGCCTGCCAGTCCGTCTGCGATTGACGCCAATCGCCGGCGTGCCCAGCGAGGCCAAACAGAATTTCATGACGGCCTATGTCCTGGGTTCCCTGGTCGGGATACCCACCGCGCGTCGTGCCCGGCGTGCGAATGAGTGTCAGACGAATCGTCTGGTCGTCTGGCTTGTCTGAAGCATTCTTGCAATCCGTCAATATCGTAACGCCGAAGGCGCCATCCTTGTCCGTCAGGTCGACCCATTGGTGCGAAGCAACTTCGAACTGGCGCTCAGCTTCATTCGGCCTTTGAATGGTGCCGATGTCCCAATTGTAAGTCGCGAGGTTGTTTGCCGCGCTGAGCGGAAACGTGGCTTTCAGATTTGCCTCCTTTGTCTTCCAATCGATCACGTTGCCGAATTCGACGCGATTGCCGGCATCGCCGGCAGAGAGGCTGATTCGCTGTACGAACCTGGAGCCTTCGGTCTGTCTCTCGACTTCAACAGTAACGCGCACCGGCCCACTTTCAACCACGCGAACCTTGGCATCGCCGGAGACAAAATTCCGCGGCGCTCGCTGCTCATCCTCGAAATCCATGTTCCAGGCCGGCCAGCGTTTTGGATGGTCCGTCGAGATCGCCAGACGGATCGGCCCCGAGAGCAGTTCACGGTTAAGTTGCTTGTCGAAAATACTTGACACGTCGCCGTGCTTGTCGATAGCAACTCGATACCGAGCATTCTCCAGTGACGACTCGCTTACTCTTAATTCGGAAGATGTCGAGGTAGTCGCGTCAGGCTGAACGTCGTAAACCGCGAAACCAACTGAAGGGGCGCGCGCCACAAACAGAACTTTTCCATTCGAAAGTTGCGCCGGCACTTCGTCACCATCCGGGCCCACGACGCGTACGGACCTGGGCAACCCATTCGGAACAGCAAGATTCACTTCGACGACATCTTCGCGGGGAACGTTCAGGGGATTGTAAACAACGACGGACCGGCCCTTCGCTTCGGTATTCAAGCCGGAAGCTATGCCATTAACAGCGCTGGTAACCACGCCGGCGAATTGATTCATGGCCAGCACGTCATCGTTCCAGGCAAACTGGAAAGCTTTCGGCGTGGCGGTGCCGGGGAGAATATCGTGAAACTGGCCGCCCATCACCAACC
>DATISD010000210.1:0-4809 GCA_035469005.1 Pyrinomonadaceae bacterium
CCTGACAAGTTCGGTTGTTCCGCTTGCCATGGCGGCAATGGCCGCGCTACCACAAGCGTGGTGAAAGCCCACGGACAGAATCCCTTCTGGCTGCATCCGCTGTTTCATAAAGACAACACTGAAGCCGGTTGTCAGATGTGCCACGCAAACGATCGCGTGACTCAGGGCGCGGATAATTTGAATCTTGCGAAGGATTTGTTCTATCAGCGTGGCTGCGTCGGCTGTCATCGGATGGAAGCTTTTGACCGTGAGGCTGATGCGCTTACTAACGCGCGGCAGCAGATTTCACAACTGCAGGAGCAGATTGGCGCAAACGATCGCCAGTCAAGACTGGACACCGAGGCCAGCGCCAATGCGAGCGACGATAAGCAGGTCCAGGATCTGCTCGCCCATGCCGAGTCTTTACGCGTGCAGAACAGCCAGCTGGCAGCGCGGATCGATGAACTAAATTTGCAGACGCGGTATCTGCAGCAGGATCAAAAGAAGGTTGGACCGAACCTGAAAGATGTGCGGTTAAAGCTGCGCAAAGAATGGATTCCGGTTTGGTTGAAGGACCCGCAGGCGTTCCGTCCCGGGACGAAGATGCCGACTTTCTGGCGCTTTCATATGGATGGCAAAGAAGGCGAGGAGGATCTGAAGGGCGTCGCCGCTTATCTGTGGCAGAACAGTTTTGCCGGCAAGGTTCCTGCGCAATCAAAAGGTGACCAGACGCACGGCAAGGAACTGTTCGAATCGAGAGGTTGTCTGGCGTGCCATTCAATTGGTGAAGACACCAACAAGCTGGGCGGGACATTTGCGGCAAACCTCACACGTGTCGGCGAGAAATCGAACTACGATTACATCGTTCGCTGGATCTACAACCCGCGCGAGCGTTGGGCGCCTTACTGTCCCAAAGAGCATCGCGACCTGTCGCCGGAAGATTATTCGAAGCACAATCTGCCTTACCTGTTCGACACGGAATTGCATTCCACTTGTCCGAATGACGGGGCTGAGCTGCAAGTGCAGAACATGACGGTCATGCCGAATCTCCGCTTGTCGGAGCAGGACGCGCGCGACATCGCCACATATCTCTTCTCGCTGTCCACTCCGCAAACCTCCGAAGACGTGTCGTACATGGACGATCCGAAACTGGCTGAGGATGGTAAGGCTGAGATCAAGCAATACGGCTGCGCCGGCTGTCATGAGATCAAAGGCTTTGAGGAAGAGCAGCGAATCGGCAAAGAGCTAACCACTGAAGGATCGACGCCGCTCGAGCGTCTCGACTTTGCTTTATTGACGCAGGATGCCGAATACGGCCGTGAAGTTTTGAAGGACGCGGATGGGAAAACGATTAATCTCCACCCAAAAGAGAAGGAGAAAGAGTGGTACAACCACCGCGGCTTCTTTGAGCATAAACTGGCCGATCCGTCGATTTACGATCGCGGAAAGTCGGAATACCTCGATCCAAAGGAACGGTTGCGAATGCCGAAGCCTTACCTGACCGATGAGTGGCGCACAAGTCTGACGACGCTGCTGCTCGGCAGTCTGGGACCGGAAGGCGCGAATGTGCCGACTTCGCTTTTCTACAATCCGCAGGACTCGCGGCGGCAGGACATTCAGAACGGCTGGTGGGTAATCAAGAAATACAACTGCATGGGTTGTCATGTGCTTCAGCCGGGTCAAAGCATGAGCGTCTATAACAACGCGCCTGAGCCGTCGATAACGAACGGAACGGTTTTAAGCGCGTTGCCGTTCTACGCAAATCAGAAAGAGTTTCTGCCGCCGATGCTGACCAGTGAAGGGGCGCGCGTCGATCCTGATTGGCTGATGAAGTTCCTGAAGGATCCTTCGTTGATGCAGGCCGGCGAGAAACCTTCGACGCCTGCTTCGGCTGCGGCTGCGCCGGCGTCTTCGCCTGCGGCCGGCGCGTCGCCAACTTCAAGTCCGCGACCGAACGTCACGACCAGCGCGAACGATCAGAGCAACGGCCGGCTCCTGCCACAGTGGGGCGCGAACCGTAACGGCATCCGTCCTTATCTTCAGGTGCACATGCCGACGTTCAACTTCTCGCCGAACGAGTTGCGCGTGCTGGTGCGATTCTTCATGGCGGTCTCGTCACAGAACGAGCCTTACATTAAGGAGCCGATGACTCCGCTGACGGAATCTGAGAAGTCGATTGCGCGGAACATCTTCGTCTCGGGCACGCCTTGTTTGAAGTGTCACATCACGGGCGAACCGTCGCACGACGCCAAAGCTATTGCGCCTAATTTCCTTCTGGCTGGACAGAGACTGAAGCCGGATTGGACTTTCCGTTGGCTGCTCGATCCCGCGCAAATCAGCCCCGGCACGGCGATGCCTACAGGTTTATTTAAGAAGGATCAGGATCGTTGGGTCGTGAATCTGCCGAACCCGCCGTCGGACGTGGCGAACTATCACGACGACCATGCGCGCTTGTTGGTGCGTTACATGTTCCTGATGAGTCCGGACGAGCAGCGTCGATTGTTGTCGGCGACACCCGCTGCGCCCGCCGCCGCAGCGCCGGCTGCGCAACCGGCGACGCAGAAAACCGGGCGGAGTAATGTCAGGTCCCGCAAGGCCGAGCAATTGAGCCGGAACCGAGGCGGCGGCAATCGTCGTGGCAATCTGAGTAATCATCGTCGCCACCACACAATGAAGAACTATTAACGAAGGCGTTCAGCTACCCGTCTGCTACGCAACTAAGGTATGCTGGGCATTTAAATCTAACGTTTTCTTAAATATTGGAGGACTCAATCTATGTTGAGTAAACATGCAAGATTATGGCTCGGCTTGATCGCAATCGTCAGTCTGCTGTCGCTGGCATCGTCCTGCAGCAAAAAGGGCGGAGACGAAGAGGCCGAAAAAGGCGAGACGGAGGCGGGAAAAGTTTACGCGGCCAAAGGCAATGAAGGGACGATCTCAGGCGTGATTTCGTACACGGGGACCGCGCCGGAACCAAAGAAGATCGACACAGCCGCGGATCCGGCCTGTACTTCGAAGAGCCCGAACCTGATGACGGAAGAGTGGGCGGTTAAGGATGGCAAGGTCGCCAACACTTACGTTTATATTAAGGAGGGCACCCTTGCTGACGGCTCGAAGGTGAGCGCATATTCGACCTGGCCGGGGGCGCCCACGTCGGCCACGCTCGATCAAAACGGCTGCCATTACAAGCCACACCTGCTGGGCGTTGTGGTTAACGAACCGATCACGATCACCAACAGCGATCCGACCACGCACAACATTCACTTCACGCCCAAGAACAACCCGGATTGGAACCAATCGCAGCCGAACGGCGCGGCCCCATTGACTCATAAGCTGGCGCGCGCTGAAGTGCTGGTTCCGGTGAAATGCAATCAGCATCCCTGGATGAAGTCCTACGTTGCGGTGAGCAAGCATCCATTCTTCGCGGTCAGTGCCGAGGATGGCAGCTTCACGATCAAGGGCGTTCCGGCGGGCAAGTACACCGTCGTGGCGTGGCATGAAGGCGGCGCGAACGGAACTGAAAAAACAATGGAAGTGACTGTTCCAGCCAGTGGCGCAGCCAAGGCGGACTTCTCGTTCGGCGCGACGGCGTTGGGACAACCAAGTTCGCTGCCGATGATGCCGGCAATTGAGTTTCCGATGGCGGCCATGAAGCACTAGTGAGATTGCCGATTTCCGATTGCCAATTCCCGATTACGTCGGGGAGGCGATCGGAAATCAATCGGCAATCGTCAAATGGCAATCGAGAATGTCTAAGGGTCTACATCGCTTCGCCGTGCTGGTGGCGTGCGCGACGTTCTTTCTCATAATCGCCGGCGCAAACGTCACCAGTCATGACGCCGGTCTGGCGACTTCAGATTGGCCGCTCTCAAACGGTCAGGTGTTTCCCAAAATGGTCGGTAACCTCTTTTGGGAGCACGGTCACCGCATGGTGGCGACCGCTGTGGGAATGCTGACCATTGTGCTTGCGATTTATCTACAGGTTCGCGAGTCGCGAGGATGGGTCAAACGCCTCGGATGGGCAGCGCTCGGGTGCGTAATCGCCCAGGGATTGCTCGGCGGTTTGACCGTCAAGATGAATTTGCCGCTGGCGGTTTCGGCGGCGCACGCGACGCTGGCGCAGTTGTTCTTTCTCATTACTGTAAGCCTGGCGGTCGTCACTTCGCGCGAATGGATTTCCCGCGAAGGCAGCATCGCCGAAGAAGGTGGCCCACCGCTTAAATCGTTAGGCGTAGTAGCTTTGATCGCGATCCTGGCGCAACTGGTGCTGGGCGCCACGCTGCGACATTCGGCGACGTGGGACCAGGATCTTCCGACGAGCCTTTTGTTGGCGCATATTGGCGGCGCGCTGATCGTGACGCTGATTTTGGCTTTCACGATCATGAGCGTGTTGCTGCGCTACCGGGCAGAGAGGTATCTGGCAAAGCCGGCGTTGATCGCCGCGGTGCTGCTATTCGCGCAGCTTGTTCTGGGGTTGGCCGCCTATATTACGCGCGTCAGATCGCCGTACGATCCGCAACCGCTGACCTCGATGGTTGCAGTAACAGTGGCCCACGTCGCCTGTGGGGCGCTGGTGTTTGCGACCACGATCGTGTTGACCTTGCGGGCGTTCCGCACGCTGCGCAATGACGGCAAGGAATACGCGCTGGCTGCGGCTTAGCGGTTATAAAAACTCCCGAGTTTCAAGTTCTCAAAAGAAGAATACGTTTTCATGAAGACTGCTGTGATAGAACTGAATTCACCGAACGCCACCGGAGCCGTTGCGCCGCTAACCGCAAAGGCGCGGGTGGGGGCTTATTTTGAGCTGACCAAACCGAGAATAACTTCTCT
>DATISD010000211.1:0-3610 GCA_035469005.1 Pyrinomonadaceae bacterium
TCGTCAGCGGTTCAGCCGGCGCGGCCGGCACCAACAATTTACCGCTTGGTGACAATCCGTCAACCAATGCAGAAATCGCTTGCGCGTTCGGAGCGGTCGCCAGAATTACGCGGGCGCCGCCCAGCTTCTGTAACTCAGTCACCGCATCTGTGGCAATTGAATCGATGTAATGATGTGCTCCCAGTTTGCGCGCCAGCGGCTCCTTGTCGCTTCCCCGGTTGATCGCAACTGTCTTGAAGCCCATCTGCCGCGCGTACTGCACTCCAAGATGGCCCAGCCCGCCGATGCCGTGCACCGCGACCACCTCTCCGGCCCGCGCGCCGGAGTTACGCAGCGCGTTGTAGACGGTCACGCCTGCACACATGAAGGGTCCCGCTTCCTCTGCCGGCAGTTCGTCCGGAATCGCGGCCAGAGCCGTCACCGGTGCGATCATGTACTCAGCATAACCACCATCAAAGTCGATGCCGGTGACCTTTCGATTGATGCACATGGCGAAGTCCCCCCGGCGGCACTGTTCGCACACGAAACAGTGTCCACCATGCCAGCCAACACCGACACGTTGACCTGCGATCCACGATGTCACGTTGCCGCCTACCGCATCGATGCGTCCGGCGACTTCATGACCCGGCACACGGGGATACTGGATCCCGGGCCACAGGCCTTCTTTTACCAGGGCGTCGCTATGGCAAATGCCGCATGCTTCGACTTTCACGCGCACTTGCCCAGCGCCTGGGTCGGGGAGATCGCGCTCTATCAATTCCCAGTCTCCACCCGGTTTGCTTATCTGCGCCGCTTTCATTTTCGTACTCATCACTGCTCCTTTGGTTTGCTGACCTCGTTTCGGCAATCGCGAGACTCATGCGTATCGTGTTATCGCCTATTAAGAACCATCAAGGACAGCTTCGGCAAAAGCATCTGGGGCTTCCTGAACGAGAAACCGGCCCTTCACCCTTTAATTATGTTTAGAGCGGCACTGTAGGACGAAACGCCTTCACCAGTATTTGGACAGTCTTCGAACCCAGCTCGGGATGCTTTCCCGTTACCGTGATGACCCCGGCGGCCTGTTTTGTCTTGATCCAAACCGCGCCCACGCCACCAAATAACGAGAACGGATTTTCGCCGATGATCTCGCCGGGGCCGGTAATGCTGAGGACGATGGCCGCGTTGGCGAAGGGACGGACAGCTTTGTATTCGTCCGTAACCTTCATTACCAAGCGAGTCGCATCGATGCCGTCGCCGATCAATTCGCGATCGTCCGGTTCAACCAGCAGTTGCTGATCGACCCCCTTGCCTGACATCATTTTCGTGACGACCAGTTTGCTACCGATGTAGCCCTCAATTTTCAGATCACCCCAGGGACCACGCAGACCGTCGCGAATGTTCGCCACGAAAGGCGGATGCGCCAGATTCCCGAAGTTCTGCCGGTCGGGATCAACTTCGGCCACCAGGCGATTGCCAATATAAATCTTGAGGTGCTCGCAGTTCGAACAAATCATGGCCACGCTAAAGCTTTCGTTGCGATCGCCGCGAGACCAGTCAAAGGCAGGCTCCAGCACTATCTCTTCCTTCTGGTCGCATTGCGATTTGTAAAATCCCGCGGCCGGTTTGTGGATACGGAAGATGTCGGCCACGCCGTGGTAGCAAATCCGATCGCCTGAGCAAAAGTTGGAATGCGTGTTGTAGTCAAAGGCGCACCAGCCGATGCCGCCCGCGTAACGTTTGTCCGACGCTAGTTGATTGTGCACGCGCGCGTGCCGCATCGTGTGTTCCGTGATGCGCTCAATGTTGTCGTTGCGCTTGGTCGGATACATGTGGCCGATGAATTCGGTGTTGAGATAGAGCGGATGATTTGGCGGCCTGAGCGGGATTTGAAAATCGTTCATGGTCATCACGTCTTCGAGCAATTCCGTGTCGTACTTGTATCGAATTCCACCCGTCTGGCGTGAATCGTCCAAAGAGTGTGCCAACCTGTTTGTGCGCGTGTAGAAGTCATGATTGTCCGGCGACTCGTTGACGCGCACGCCCCACAAGATAATCGCCGGATGGTTCCAGTCCCGCCGAATCATCCTTTCGACATTGTCGACCGAGAGGTCCTGCCATTGCTGATCGCCGATGTGTTGCCAGCCGGGAATCTCTTCCAATACCAGGAGTCCGTATTCATCACACGCGTCGAGGAAGTGTGGCGACTGCGGATAATGCGAAGTGCGCACGATGTTGCACTTGAGGTCCTGGCGCAGAATCCAGGCATCGCGCCGCTGTACGCGCGCGGGCATAGCCTGACCTACGAAAGGAAACGTCTGATGGCGGTTGAGACCGCGGAGCTTCAGATGCTGGCCGTTGAGAAAGAAACCCTCAGGGGTGAAGCGAGCCTCCCGGAAACCAATTCGCGTGTCATATTGATCGACGATGCGACTGCCTTCCACCAGTTTCACGCGGACGTCGTAGAGCTTCGGATGATCAATCCTCCACAAATCAATTGCACCGAGATTGGTCAACGTCAAATCGTAGTGCGCTTGCTCGCTGATGATTTCCCGGGTTTGATTCGCTATGACCCGACCACCATCGCGCAGTTCCGCCGTGAGCTTAAGCAACGCATTGCCCGCTTGCGTTTGGTCGACAAAACAACGTACGTCAACCCGGCGGTTATCTGAGACCACATCAACCGGTTTCGCAAACACGTTCTCGATGAAAACGTTCGAAACCACGCGCAACGCCACGTCGCGATAGATGCCGCCAAAGGTCAGGTAATCGATCTCGCCGCCAAATGGCGGGATGTCTTTGCGCTCAGTGGAATCGACTTCGACGGCCAGTACATTGTCGCCCTTCCAGTTGATGTGCGGAGTAAGTTCAAACGAGAAGGGTGTGTAGCCGCCGCGATACTCACCGAGCCTTTGCCCGTTGATCCAAACGGTCGCTGCGGTCATCACGGCGCCAAAATCTACGAACACTCGCCGGGCGCCTGTTTCAGCTGGCAAACGAAAATGCTTCCGGTAGATCGAGACGAACTCATAGTCCTTATCGTCAAACCCGTGCCACGGCAGAAGCTTGTTCGTATGCGGGATCGTGACTCGCTGGAAAGCGATATCGTTGAATACCAATTTTGTCGCGTTCGGCGCCGCCTTGTCGCTGTAAAGCCAGCCATGATTCAGAGAATAAATGCGGCGCTCCGATGTTCCACTCGTTTGAGCACTGGTGATGGACAACAGATTTGGCAGCAACGTTAATCCTGTCAATCCGGCGCCGCTCGCCTTAAGAAAGCGGCGACGGTCGAGCTTCTTCTTGAACATATTGTGGATTTCGTCCTTTCGATTTTCTCTCTTGAATTGTAAACTGCGCGATCTCGACCATTGGCGACTGGAGCGCAAGCGTCCTCGCTTGCAATCAGCGGGAAGCGCGAACTGGTCGCGACCACAACATGGCAACCGGGGGGTTGCGCTTTGCCCAAACAGTCAGTATGAAGGACAAAAGACCAGAGGCTACAGAACCGCGAGCGGTAGCGAGCGGGATAAAGACGCACCCTGATGTTCGGCCAGTTCGGCTTGCAGCGTAAATCCACGTCTTGAAGCAGAGTAACTTCCTGATCCCGCTTGCTACCGCTCGCGGTTCTGTA
>DATISD010000212.1:0-4680 GCA_035469005.1 Pyrinomonadaceae bacterium
CGCCGCTGCTGCGAACACAAAGACGAGGAGCGAAACAGCCAGCGTCTGACCGATGCGCCATGCCCCGGCCGGATCGAAATTAAAGTGAATGCCGCGCGTCACGGTTGCAAAAAAGGCCGCGAGTAAAAGGGAAGCTGTGCCCAGCCCGGAACCGATGGCAAAATTTTTTAGCCAGCCTCTGTGCGGCGCGCAACCGAGCGCGCGAAACGGAAGTTCTTCCAGCAGTGCGCCGCACCCCCAACCAACAACCAACCCGGAAAACAAAATCGAGCCATGGCCGGCGGCGATGGCCCAATAGCCGTTAATGAGTTCGTTATGTGAACGATGCAGCGCTGCCGAGAGGACCAGAAAAAGAACGATCTGAGTTACTTGAACGCAAATCAAAAAGGCGATTGCAAAAATTGCCAGGCGCCAGCCGCTGCGCAGGTGGCCGTCCTTATCAAGAAAGAAGTTGTAGGCTTCCATTCGTGCGGTGCATTCTAGCATTTGCTGTTCTCCCATCTCCCAATGGGAGAAGGGTTGGGGATGAGGGCCGAGCTACGGCAAACAGGTTTCCCGCCCGCCTGATCTCCGATTGGTCTTTCCGTTGCTGGGTTGCGTCAAGCCCCCACCCAACCTTCTCCCAGGGGGAGAGGGCGAACAGACCTTAAGGAACCCCGCGCTGTGCTAAACTCTGCTTCAAATTACCAGCATTGAGCTACCTGTGATCGAGCGACGAAAACAACCCTCTGGCAGTCCGATGAAAGTCCCGCCGCGTCGAACTGTGCCGTGGCTTTTGGCCGGCATCGTTCTGATTTTGTTGGCAATTATCGTGGCGCAGCAACTCTTCAATTTTGCCACGGTCCTTCCGCCTGAGACGGGGTCGGACACGCTGCTGCTTTACGCGTTGTCGTCGCTGAATTTTGCGGCCTTCATAGTTTTTAGTTTTATCCTGCTGCGGAGCCTGCTCAGGTTGCGGCGCGAACGTCGTGAGCGACAACCTGGATCAAAGATTCAAACGCGGCTGCTGGTTTATTTCATCGGGCTCAGTCTGCTGCCGATTACGGCGATGGCCGCCTTCTCGTATCTCTTTCTTAACCGTTCGATTGAAAAGTGGATGGGCCGGCTCCCCGAAAACGTGGTCGAGCGCGTGCGTGAACAACAGCGCGAGAGCCTCACGTTGCAGACCGAAAAACTTCGCGAGACAGCCAAACTGTTAGCGGCCACGGTCAAGCCACGGCCGCCAGCGGAATGGCAAATGGCTTTGGATCAATTGTCAGCAACCGGTCGGTTGGCGGCGGTTGAGATCGTCTCTGACAGCGGACAAGTGCTGGCCCATGCCCAGGCTCCAATTCCTGATTCACAAAAAGAGGAACTCAGGAGAATTCTGCGGAATGGAGAACAGAGTTCCGTCGACTCAATCGCGGACGGCAAAGGATTCGATCTGGCTTCCGTTTCGTTAACCACTGGAACTCGATTGATCTTTGTGCCGCAGCGCCTGGGTGATACCGACATTAACGACACCATTGCCGGCTCACAAAAAGAATATCAACATCTCCTACAGAGACAGCGGAAGGTGCGGCTGCTCGGCGTGTCGACGCTGGGGTTGATGACCTTGCTGCTTTTGTTCGCGTCAACCTGGGTAGCCATTCATCTGTCGCGCGGGTTCGCAGCGCCAATCAGGTCGCTTGTGGGCGCGTCGAAAGAAGTCGCGCGCGGCAACCTTGCTTATCGGGTCGATACGATTGCGGACGAGGAACTGGCATTGCTCGCTGAATCCTTTAATCAAATGACGGCCGAGCTCGATGCCAATCGCAAACACATCGAAGCCGGCGCCGAGATTTTGAAAGAGAAGAACCTCGCGCTCGAGGAACGGCGCAATTACATCGAGACGGTCTTGGAATCGCTTTCCACGGGGGTCGTTTCTCTCGATCAAAATGACTGCGTAACCACCATCAACACGGCCGCCGTTTCAATTCTGAAATTAAGCGAAGCACCGCCGGCCTGGGCCAAGCTAACTGCTCTCTTGAATGCTGAAGATCGCGTCGTGCTCGAGCGTATATTGCGCCGCGCGCGCCGCACCGGGCGAGCCGCTGAGCAAGCGCAGCTAACTCGCAGCGCCGTGGGCGGCGCCGTGCCGGTAATGCTCAATGCGACGGCCCTGCGTGAGACTTCGAACGATGGCAGGGGCGTGGTGTTGGTGATCGAGGACCTATCTGAGTTGTTGGCCGCTCAGCGTGCGGCTGCCTGGAGTGAAGTGGCGCGCAGAATCGCTCACGAAATAAAAAATCCACTAACGCCGATTCAACTGTCCGCGGAACGAATCGCGCGGAACTTTCGGGTGCGCAGTAATGGAGTGAATACTCCGGGCAGTAGCGAGGGGGTCAGCCTGTCGCCGACAGACGGTCAGTTGTCGACCAACGGTAATGGCTCCGTGCTAATCGAACAGAGTGACGAAGAGCTAACGAGAATTGTCGAAGAGTGTACTACCTCGATCACTCGCGAGGTCGCCGGCTTGAAGGCCCTGGTTGACGAATTCTCGCGCTTCGCGCGTATGCCTGCGCCGCGGCTGGAGGTTGGAGATCTGAATGAGCTCATCAAGCAGACTGATCAACTTTATACGGATCGACTGGCCGGCGTAGAGCTTCGCTTGTCTTTGGATGATGAACTGCCGGCGGCGATGCTCGACGCTGAGCAGATGAAACGAGTGTTCGTAAACCTGATCGACAACGCGCTTGAAGCGCTGGCGGATGTGGCGGATGAGCGCCGGGTCACGATTACAACCAAACATCACAGCAACCGCGATCTTATCCTGGCCACTGTCGAGGACACTGGCGAGGGAATTCCGGTAAGTGACTTCAAGAAACTGTTCCAACCATACTTTTCAACGCGAGGCCGTGGGACGGGCCTGGGATTGGCGATCGTATCCCGCATTGTTACTGAACATGGCGGGCGTGTGTATGCGGAAGGAAATCGACCTCGCGGGGCCAAACTTGTGATTGAGCTGCCGGTAACTAGTACTTAGTACTTTGAGCTTTGTACTTTGGCTCGAGTTCAAGGAGTTCGCTCAATACAAAGCACAAAGCACAAAGCACGAAGTTCATTCTTAAATGTCTGAATCAATTTTAATCGTTGACGACGAGCGCGGCATTCGCGAAACGCTGAGCGCCGTGCTGCGCGATGAAGGCTTCAACGCGGATGCGGTCGAATCAGGCGAAGAATGCCTCAAGGCAATTGCCCGGCGCGCTTACGGTTGTGTCCTGCTGGACGTGTGGCTGCCGGGAATCAGCGGCCTCGCGACTTTGCAGCAGATGCGTGACGCGAACAGCGACGTCGCCGTCGTGATTATTTCGGGTCACGGCAATGTCGAGACTGCTGTGCGCGCGACCAAGTTGGGCGCTTTCGATTTCATCGAAAAGCCACTGTCGATCGAAAAGACGGTGCTGACAATCCGCAACGCTTTGCGGCAGCGGCAACTTGAGCGCGCCAACGCCGAGATGGCCGCGGAGTTAAGCGAGGAATACGAGATGGTCGGCGAATCAGTCGCCATGCGCGCCCTGCGAAAACAAATTGCCGTAGTCGCGCCGACTGATGGTCGCGTCTTGATCTCAGGCGAATCAGGTGCGGGCAAAGAATTAGTAGCGCGCGCAATTCATGCGCAGTCGCGTCGCGCGGCGGCGCCCTTTATCGAGGTCAACTCAGCCGCGATTCCGGAAGAATTAATCGAGTCCGAACTCTTTGGTCACGTGAAGGGTTCGTTCACCGGGGCCACTGCTGCCAAGAAAGGGAAATTCGAACTGGCTGACGGGGCGACGCTTTTCCTCGACGAAGTTTCTGACATGAGCGCTAACGTGCAGGCAAAGGTTTTGCGCGTGCTGGAAGAGCAGAGATTCGAGCCGGTCGGCAGCAACACTCCAATCAGTGTCGACGTGCGGGTAGTGGCCGCCACCAACAAGCGTTTGGATGAAGAGATCGAAAAGGGAACTTTCCGTAGCGATCTGTTCTTTCGCCTGAACGTGATCCCCTTTGAGGTGCCGCCGCTACGCGAGCGGGTCGAGGATGTGCCTTTGCTCATCGATCATTTCAACCGCCGGTTCGCGAAAGCCTACGGGAAGAAGCCAAAAGTGTTCGATGCAGAAGCGATTGAATTGATGCAGCGATACTCCTGGCCAGGGAATGTCAGGGAATTGAGGAACACGATCGAGCGTGTTGTGATCCTGCATCAAAACCATCGCGTGGCGGTTACAAATCTGCCGGCCTTCGGTGAAAGCGAACCGCCGGCATCTTCTTATCGTTTTCCATCTTTCAAGGAGGCCAGCGACGCGTATCATCGGGAATTCATTCAGCGCAAACTCGACGAAGCCGAGGGCAACGTTTCGCGGGCGGCGGAATTGATGGGGATCGATCGCAGTCATTTGTACCGCAGGATGCGGGCGCTGGGGATTAGAACGGAACGATAGGACCGATCCGACATATGCGACCTATTAGACCTGTCATGGTAGACTCCATTTTGGGGAAATTCATGGATTATACGACACGAGAATTACTGAAGCGTTACGTGAAGATGGCCACGGGCCAGCCCTTCGCGCCGGTGCTGTTAAATATCCTGGTTACGTCTGTGTGCGACATGCGTTGCACGCATTGTTTCTTTACGGATGAGCTCGACGATCGTCCACGCAAGAAACTTCAGATGAAGACGCA
>DATISD010000213.1:0-2519 GCA_035469005.1 Pyrinomonadaceae bacterium
AGTGGCAGAGCCATAGCATCGCTATCCTAACCAGGTGAACATTCTGGAAGGCGGATTACGAGAAGCTCGGGGGTTCCCAATCAGGAAAGCAAGGGCTCTTTTGACTCCTTAACTTCTCCAGCTAAACTGAATTCATGCCCGACTTACTGGTTAATCTGCTCAAGCTGCCCGGGCGCGAAGCGCTTATCCAACCCGGGATCAACATTCGCCGCGCGCAACCGTTCGAGCTCACGCCGGTGCGTGAATTCATCAGGAACAATTTTTCCGTCGCCTGGGCGGACGAGGTTTCAGTGGGCTTTGCCAACAAACCGGTGACGGTTTTCCTTGCGACCCGCGATGGACGTGTGATCGGCTTCGCCGGATACGAATGCACGCGCAAAGCGTTTTTTGGTCCGACCGGTGTCGATGAAAACGAACGAGGGCGCGGGATTGGCACAGCGCTCTTGCTGGAATCGCTTTGGGGCTTGCGCGCCCTCGGTTACGTTTATGGAATCATAGGCGCCGCTGGTCCGGTAAAGTTTTATCAACAGGCGGTGGGCGCAATCGTCATTCCTGAAAGCGAGCCCGGAATTTATACGGATCTCTTGAAACAGAGTTAACGATGAAGTCGAACCCTTCGTTTAGCGAACTCGCGCGCGTGATGGCGGCCGGCAAAAAGTCGTACACCCTGCGTCGCCCGCCGGGACCGAAAGGAACACCCATCATGGGCGTGATGCGCGAATTCAATCGCGACTCGCTCGGTTTCATCGAACGCGCTCAACGCGACTATGGCGACATCGTCTGGATGCGTTTTCTCTACGTGCCCGCCTTGTTTCTTTATCACCCTAACGAGATTGAATACGTACTCTCAAACAACCCCAGGAACTTCCGTAAGGCGATGTCCCTGCGCTCGAATTTTTTTCAACGTCTGGTCGGCAATGGTTTACTGACCAGCGAAGGTGAAGAGTGGAAGCGCCAACGCCGCCTTTCGGCACCGGCGTTTCATCGCCACCGTATCTCAGCCTACGCTGACACCATGGTCGCTTACACCCGCCGCCTGATGGAGAATTGGCAGATCGGCGAAGCGCGCGACATGCATCGCGAAATGATGCGCCTGACACTCGAGATCGTCGTGCGTTGTTTGTTCAGCGCTGATGTTTCGAACGACGCCGATCATGTGGGCGACACTTTAAAAGAGCTGGTTAAGCCGTTTGCGGCGCAGGCCACCTTGAAATGGATTCTAAATAACCGGCTGCCCACGCCGGCGCATCTACGTTTTCACAAGTTGGCTAAACGAATTGACGACGTTGTTTATCGAATCATTGCGGAAAGGCGCGCCAGCGGAAAGGATGAAGGCGACTTGCTTTCAATGTTGCTGGCGGCGCGCGACGAAGACGGGAGTCAGATGAATGACCAGCAACTGCGCGATGAAGTGATGACACTGTTTCTTGCGGGTCATGAAACCACCGCGCTCACACTGGCCTGGTCATGGTACTTGCTGGGAAAGCACCCGGACGCGGAAAAGAAATTTCATAACGAACTTGACGAAGTGCTCGGCGGCCGCGCGCCGGCGATGGCTGATTTGCCACGACTGAAATTTACTGAACAGATTGCCAAAGAATCCATGCGACTCTATCCGCCGGCCTACGGACTCGGCCGTGAGGCGATTGACGATTGCGAGATCGGTGGTTATCCCGTGCCGGCCGGAACGCAAGTCTTCATGTTTCAGTGGGTCACCCAGCGCGACGCGCGTTTCTATGATCGTCCTGCCGACTTCGTGCCGGAGCGTTGGACCAGCGATTTTGAAGAATCTCTGCCAAAGTACGCCTACTTCCCTTTTGGCGGTGGTCCGCGAGCCTGCATCGGGGCTTCCTTCGCGATGATGGAAATTATTCTCGTGCTGGCAACAATTGGCCAGCGATTTCGTTTAGAACTCGTTCCCGATCATCCGGTGGAAATTTATCCGGCAATGTCGTTGCGGCCCCGGGATGGGGTGCGTGTGATCGTGAGGAGCCAAAACGCTCTTGGGGCCCTGGTTTGATTCAATTATTCAGGCTGTTCGACCGCGAAGCGGTCCCGGCCTCCAGCCCGACGTTGCCGAAGGCTACGTCGGGTAGCCAGCATTTATAAACGAGCAACCCTGACAGGGTTGCGATGCAATAAACAGTCCCGAACCCAGGGTAGCCGCGCCGCGCGGCAACCCTGGGCTGAGTGGTGTGAACCGCTTCGCGGTTTGCGGGTCCGAGAATGAGCCTCTCTTCACAACAACTCGCCACGGCAACACCCCGACGGTCGCACTTCATCAAAATCTGCGAAGCGCTTCCCGAAGTCACCATCGAGCCAGTAGGCGACGGTCATCTCGCAATTCGAATTCGCAAAAAGACACTCGCTTATTATCAATTCGATCATCATGGTGATGGCATGATTTCTCTGGTCTGCAGAGCGAATCCCAGCGAGCAGCGCCGGATGATCAGGAGCGATCCGGAAACATTTTTCGTTCCCGATTACTTAGGAGCGAAGGGCTGGCTGGGAATCAGACT
>DATISD010000214.1:0-3333 GCA_035469005.1 Pyrinomonadaceae bacterium
GAAGGATTGATCCAGGTCAGGCCGGTTGCGTCGAACCACATTGAACGTCGCCAGTTCTCCATTTGAATCACGCGCACGTCAGCGCCGAGATGCCGCTCTTCGTTGTAAAGACGCGCCAACTCTCCGATGGTCATGCCATGACGAACCGGGATTGCGTGATAAGCGATAAACGAAAGCTTGTCTGCGTCGGCTATCGGACCTTCGACGTCGATTCCGTTGATCGGGTTGGGGCGGTCCAGAATGAAAATCGGTAACTTCGCTTTGCCGGCCTCTTCAACCACAATTCCGAGCGTCGAAATGTACGTATAAAAGCGCACGCCGACATCCTGGATGTCGTACACGAGCGCATCGAGGTCCTTTAACTGCTCGGGTTTGGGACGTCGCGTCTCGCCATAAAGTGAATAGACCGGCAAGCCCGTCCGCTCGTCTTTGGAATCTGAGACTTTTTCGTCCGCGACTCCACGGATGCCGTGTTCTGGCGAGAAGAGCGCGACCAGCTTTACGTTCGGAGCTTTGAAGAGAACGTCGATAGTCGATCTGCCCGCCCGATCGCGAACCGTTTGATTCGTCACCAAACCGATGCGCATCCCGGCGAGTTGTTTGAAGCCGTCGCGTTCGAGCACGTCGATACCGGTCAGGACCTGCGCATCTGGCGCCGGCGGCGCGCTGGTTGCGGCGCGATTGTTAATTGAATTGAGGCGAGCCAGGCTCGTCAGAATCTCCGCGGCCGCATTCGCGGATTCGTCGCGAGCCTTTGCCACCGTTGCGTCGGTGATGGAACTCGCGACGATCGACGCGACGCGTCCCCGCAATGACGCTACGTCGCCTTTGCCGTCCGGATGAACCCGATTGCTTAAAAAGATGACGAACGAGTCGCTGGCCGGATCGATCCAGATAGAAGTTCCGGTAAATCCCGTGTGACCGAATGAGCCCAGCGGAAACAGATCGCCCTTGTTGGTAGAGAAGCTGGTCGTGATGTCCCAACCAAGTCCGCGCGCGGCGCCGCTTTCCGCGACCGCGTGCGGTTGCGTCATTGCGGCAATAGTCATTGGGCTGAGGACCCGCGCGCTGTTGTACGCCCCGCCGTTCAAAAGCATCTGGCAAAAGATCGCGAGGTCATCGGCCGTGGAAAATAATCCGGCATGACCGGCCACTCCGTTCATCCGAAACGAAGTTGGATCGTGCACCTGGCCACGTAGCCACTGTTCACCGGCCGAGCCTGCGTCCGCGCCGGTATCACCCAGGTAGCTCAACTGGCCACGTCGCTTTTCCGTCGGTGCGATTCGTGATCGCAGATTGGCGGCGGGTTTGAAACCCGTATCGCGCATTCCCAGCGGGATAAAAATATTTCGGCGCGCAAAATCGTCCAGCATCTGGCCACTGGCGCGATGCACGACTTCGCCGAGCGCAATGTAGTTGATGTCGCTATACACGAACCGGGTTCCCGGTTGAGTGCGCAAAGGCTCGCGATACAAGCGTTTCATTGCTTCGTCGTAGCCAGTCCAACGATCGCGCAAATCGAAATCAGGTGCGAATCCGGACATATGCGTCATGAGATGCTCGATCGTGATCGCATCACGGCCTTCGCCCTTCATTTCAGGAATGAACTGAACAACTGAATCGCTGAGCCGGACCTTTCCCTGCTCGATCAGGATCATGATGCTCGTCGTGGTGGCCACTACTTTGGTCAAACTCGCCAGATCGAAAATCGTGTCCAGCGTCATAGCTTCCCGCTGCGGCTCGACGGCGCGCGCGCCGTAAGCCTTGCGCCAGACAATCTTTCCGTGACGAGCGACGAGCACGACTGCGCCCGGCAGCTCTTTCTTGTCAATCGAGGTCTGGATGACCGCGTCCATGCGCCCGAGGCGCTCGGCAGAGATGCCCACAGTAGCCGGCGGCGAAGATGGCAACTGGCCGAAAATGAGTTGTGGTAAGAGTGCAAGGAGAAAGACCGCAGAGATGTAAGACGAACGAGGAAAGAAACGAGTCATGGTTTTGAAAGGACCTACTGTGGGTTTGCCTTAGGCGGCTCTTTTAGCGCGTTCCTCTTAAGTTCTTCCTTGTATTGTTCATTACGCTCCAATAGAAGGCGCATTTTTGGCTCGCGCTTCCAACTATCCCGAGGTGTCCGAAGATAGTCCCGGAGCTCTTGCTCGAGTCGATCCATCTCTTCGTCGTTGGTCATAATCTCCGCCTTACCGGGTGTGAAGAGCTCGGGATGGCGAGGTCAGCGATTCCCGTTGCGCTCGCGCCCAACAATATCGATTAGAGCCCCAAGCTTTTCGTCAGTCTGCTTCTGAGATGCGGTCAATTCTTTCTGAGACGCAGCCAATTCTTATTGAGACGCAACGAGTTCTTCGACCTTCTTTTCAGTGCGCCTTTGCGCAACGATAAGTTCTTTTATCTGACCATCAGTATGGGCCTGAGCGATGCTTAGCCTGTCAAATTGTTCATTGAAACGAACCTCGTGTCTCATCTGAGCGTCAATCAGCGCATTAATACTTGTGCGCAGATCACTTCGCGTGCGCCGGCCTGAGGTAACCAGCAACTTGGCAACTCGCTCCAGGCGATCCAAACGCTCTTCGGCACTCATCGTCGAACCGAAAGCCTTAATTCTGGCTGATGTTAACACGTGCATATGAGCGATCGAACAACCAGCGGAACGGCGGCCGGATCAACTTGATTTCAAAACTCGATCCTTTAAACTGCAAGAAGAGCGCAAGCCGGGGACTGAAAGCAAACTCTCCAAATCACTTCGCCTTTTTCAGTTGAATTCCAGCGCCGCGAGAATACATTCCGGGCAACGAAATCGGTAAGCGACCGTCGATATTGATTTGGCCCGCCAGGCCGCGCGCAGTTGCTTCCTGCAAACTCGGCATGTCGCCATAAGCGACAAGGTAGGTTTGCAGCCTGGGAAAGCTCATGAGGATATAGGGATTGCCAAAACTAATCCCCACGAGGGGAGCTTTGCGCTCGATTAATTCGTTGAGGGCTTTGGTGCCGGGTTCTGGCAGGGCGACGCTGCGCGCCTGTCCCGTGCGCACGCGCCCATACATTGAGACTATCACCACGTCTGCGCGCGCGGCTCCCTCCATCGCCTTCTTAACGTCGGCCTCTGACGAACGATCGTCCAACACTGTGGTCTCGACTTTGATTTGTTGGCGCGTTAGCGCCGCGACGAACGGCTGTGTAATCCATGAGCGATCGTCGCCGTTGGTGATCGCCAGATTGAAGACGCGCGACGTTGGCTGAAGGTTGAGCGGCAGCAGTTGCGCATCGTTTCTCACCAGCGTAATTGCGTCACCGGCAATGTCGTCAGCGAGTTCCAAAGCT
>DATISD010000215.1:0-4404 GCA_035469005.1 Pyrinomonadaceae bacterium
CCCAGGCTGTATTGCGTGCCGATCTCATTGGCGACTTGCGCGAACGCACCGCGCGCCTCCTGCAAGGTCGCCGCGGCAAAATTCCTTCCTCCCGAGCCGCGCGCCAGTTCGTTCATCTCCTGTCGCGCGAGATTGTATAAGCGTCGACTGATGTCCATTCGCTCAAACTGCCCGAGCCGGCAAAAATCCTGGTAGTCCTCCTTCTGCGCGGAAGGCACAAACAGCCGGCGAAATCGTTCCAGTTGTTTCGCCGACAATGTCAGTCGCCCATCGTCCTGACAGTCTTTCAGCAGACGATCCTCGACATAGTCTTCCGTGCTGACTTGAATGAAATAAGTAGCCACGCCGGTGCGCGCGATCTTCGCGCTGGCCTCGGTAAAGTCGGAATTGCTGCTCGAATCAACTCCATCGGTCAGCGCGACCACGGCCCGCCGTCCGCGAAAGTCATCAGTAGGCGGATTGCGAAAGACTTCATCGGCAACCCGAGCCAGGGCGTCATAAAAAGGCGTGCCGTTGCTGGTGCCCAAGGTGGCAATTGCATTCCGCAACACGACTCGTTTGTCGGTCAGTGGCGAAAGAACATCAACAGTTGCCATTGGCCCGTTGGCGCCGGTCGAGTTATTAAAACCCACAATCGCAACCCGATCGCCGGGTCGGAGGGCGCTGAGAAATTCGTTGGCCGCGTCGCGAATCAGTCCCAGTTCCTGACGGGTCGAACCCGACGTGTCGAGTAACAGAGCAATCTCGAAAGGAGCTTCGGTGGTCGCAAAGTTCGTCAGGGTTTGGGCTTTACCGTCTTCCAGTACCGCAAAATTTTCCATTTTCAGGGTTGAAATGGGATGCCCGCCCTTATCAGTGACGACGGCCGGCACACTGACCAGTTGGGTTTCGACGCGCACGACGTCTCCTTCACCCACCTCCTCGGCGGAAGTGTTGCCTGGCTGGGTTGGCGGAGCCGTATTCTTGTTGGCGCCTACTGTGCGCGGGCGTTGTTGCCGATTTGTTTGGGGTGATTGAGATTTTGCTGCGCCGAGGGAAACCAGAAGCATCGCGAACAGCCCGATCGCGAAAAAAGTCATTGACAGGGCAAATCTCATTGAGGTCGCGCGCATAAGTCGGTTATTCGAAGGGTCTGGGTGCAATAAATATAGACGGAAGTTGCTGCAAACCAAAGCGCAGTCACTATCGGCTTCTTGACACCCTCGGACGCTTTCCTTACGATCACACTTCGCCGTGACACAGTAGTTCCGAATTGATTTTTGAAAAGGGCACGTATGTCAATGGTAGACGGCTTCCCTTACAAGGAAGAGGTTGGGGGTTCGAGTCCCTCCGCGCCCACCATTGTGAGATCTCAAATCTCAAATTTGAGATTTGAAACGCGGAGTCGTAGTTCAGTTGGTTAGAACGCCGGCCTGTCACGTCGGAGGTCGCGGGTTCGAGTCCCGTCGGCTCCGCCATTTTTCGAGCGGTTGCTGTCCGGAGAAGCAACCGCTTTTTGTTTTCACAAAACTCAACCTACTGTCGGACCGTGTTTTTATCCCGCTAATTTTCCAGCGCTGACACCATATTCAAATACTTCACGCTAACCTCATAGGTCGATCCGTCCTCGATCAACTGACCTGCTTCGACCAGCCTTTCGGATCGGTCGCAACTTCATTCGAACCATTTTTTAGCTGCAGCGCGCTCACCTGAATCACGATTTTTTTGCGTTCCATTTGCCGCCAGTCTTTCTGTTGGCCAATGACCACGAGAGGAATTGCGAGAGCTAACAACATTCCCATTAATCGCTTCATTTTCGATTCTCCTTTCGGTGAGAACTTCTGATGTGGAAGTTCGAATTTGGCGCTTATTTATGACAAGAGTGCTTCGAACACAAGGTTTTCAAGACGCACACTCAAGTCTTGATGATAAGGAATCGATATTGCCCGGGTCGTGATCCGGCCGCTACTACTCCCGGTACTGACTCCCGTTCCACGAACTCAGCCAGTAGCGCAGGTTGAGGACGCTTTCCTAAAACCAATCGATTGCCGGATAATCTAAGAACAATCAATCGGGACATGATTTCAATCTCTGAGGCAATTCAAATCATAAAGGCCGAAAGCGGACGCCTGCCAATCGAACAAACAGAACTTGGATTGGCGCGCGGACGAATCCTGGCAGAAGACATCGTAGCGGATAGCGACCTCCCTCCGTTTGATCGGGCACAGATGGATGGTTACGCCGTGCGGGCCGCCGATGTCGCAAACGCGCCGGCGCATCTGCGAATTGTTGGTGAATCCGCAGCCGGAGCGGGCTGGCACCACGAAATGAAAACCGGTGAGGCCGTTCGGATCATGACCGGGGCGCCGGTACCCGCAGGGGCCGACGCGGTTCAGCAAGTTGAGTTGACCCGCGAGAACGATTCGCGAGTCGAGATTCTCGAGCCGGTCGAACTCGGCCGATCGATTGTCAGGCAAGCCAGTGAAATCAGTTCTGGCGAAACCGTCTTACGAGCCGGTGAGGAAATCAATGCCGCGATGATTGCGACCCTGGCATCGTTCGGCTATGCAAAAGTTAAAGTTGCTCGGAGGCCGCGCGTCGCAGTGATGGCAACCGGCAGCGAACTCGTCGATGCCGATCAAAAGCCGGGGCAGGATCAGATTCGCGATTCCAACAACTATACAATTGCCGCTTACGCAGAGATGTCGAACGCGGTCGTCGAACGCCTGCCGCTCGCAGGTGACGACACTGAAGAATTGAAGCGACAAATCTCACGCGCTGCGGAGCACGCCGACGTTTTGATTACTTCCGGCGGCGTGTCAATGGGTGTTTACGATTTCACCAAAGCGGCGCTGAAGGAACTCGGCGCTGAAATATTTTTCGAGCGTGTCGCGTTGCGCCCAGGCAAGCCGACAGTTTTCGGTCGACTTGGAAACACACTCGTCTTTGGCCTGCCCGGCAATCCAGTTTCAGTCTCGGTAACCTTCAATCTGTTTGTCCGCACCGCGTTGCGGGCGATGCAAGGCGCCGCGCAGACGATGCTGCAGGATGACCACGCGGTGCTAGTGCGCGATCTCAAAGGATCAATCGATCGTGAGAGCTATCTCCCGGCTGTTTTGCGAACAGATGAAGAAGGAACTTTGCTGGCTGAACCTTTAAAATGGGGCGGCTCTTCTGATTTCGTAGCCTTCGCTCGCGCCACGGCGCTGATCAACGTTCCACCTGGGCAGCGAGCAATCTCCACAGGATCGCCAGTACGAGTAGTATTATTGCCAAATTAATTCATGCCAAGCGCCGTCACCATCGAGGAGAAAATCAACAAGTCTGCGTCGCCAGCGCCCCTCGCTCACGAAGCAATTCACGATACCGTGGTCGCGCTGCTCGCGAATCAACCACGCGGTGCGTTGTTGGATATTCCTGCGGGTGAAGGCGCGCTGGCAGCGCGTTTGATTGACGCCGGATTTGATGTTCGTTGTTGCGATCTTTATCCCGAAATCTTTCGCCTCGATGGCGTGGACATCCATCGCGGCAATCTGGATGCGGAGCTGCCTTTCGGTGATCAGTCTTTCGAATATATCACCTGTCTCGAAGGTCTCGAGCACATCGAGAACCCGCAACAAGCGATGCGCGAATTCGCGCGCGTGCTGAAGCCCGGTGGCCGACTGATTGTCAGCGTGCCTAACATCCTGAACATCGAAGAACGTTTGAAGTGGCTGCTTTATGGCTACACTTCACACTTCAAACCGATCAGCCGGGCGGCGGCCGAACGTCTGCGTGCCGAATATGACGAGCGCGTGGAAATTGCAGCGCACGTAAACCCCATCGGCTATTCCGAGTTGCGTTACATCCTGGAAAAAAATGCT
Source organism: Pyrinomonadaceae bacterium (assembly GCA_035469005.1). GTDB lineage: Bacteria > Acidobacteriota > Blastocatellia > Pyrinomonadales > Pyrinomonadaceae > UBA11740. The sequence goes on from DATISD010000215.1 coordinate 3,843, forward strand.
TTTGAGATCGTGCAACTGTACCGCGATAAGCCGAAAGGAAAGTCATGGCTCTATTGGCCGGTTGTCTTGTTGATTAGATTGATCGCTCGACTTACTCCAGCCAGAAAACGCGGCGAACGCTGGACAGAGGAGCTTACGTCTGACGAGATTCTTTTGGGGGGAAACACTTTGATTGTCGAAGCAGTTCTGAATAAAGTGGCAATTTAACCGCAGAGAAAGGCAGAGGTTTCCGCAGAGGGCGCTGAGGGTGACAGATTACGAACTTACTCAGACTGTGATTGGCCGTGCGATGAAAGTGCACTCCGCCCTTGGTCCCGGGCTGCTTGAGTCCGCGTACCAGGAATGTCTGTGCTTTGAGTTGTTGTCCTCCGGCCTCTACGTTGAAAAAGAAAAGCCAATGCCTCTCATTTATTCGGAGGTCAAGCTTGATTGTGGTTATCGCGTCGATATCATGGTCGAGCCTGACGCCATCCGACGCGTGGTCAATCGCTATGATGACTCGGCGTCCTCTGCGGAAACCTCCCCTCCCTCTGCGGTTAAGCCCTCTCAAAGATAATGACGA
>DATISD010000216.1:0-5841 GCA_035469005.1 Pyrinomonadaceae bacterium
ATATCAGGCTGCGCCACGCGTACCTCGAGACGCGTTGTGCCATTACGATCTATTTAGCGCACTTCGACCGAATCAGGGTCATCGACCAGGGCCTTGACTACTAATTCGATGGTGTCGCGCATCACTGTGTCCAAAGTCCCAGGTCCAAAGTCCTAAGTCGCATGGTCATAGGTGACGTTGGACTTTGGACGTTGAACTTTAGACGTTTTCGGTCGGTTCGGCAGTCGCTTGCGCCCGAACCACCTGCCTAATCAACCGCGCTACCGTATCAGTCGGTTGAGCGCCCTTACCAATCCAGTACTGAACGCGATCGACCTTGAGATTAATCTCAGCCGGCTCGCGGGTTGGATTGTAAGTTCCCAGATTTTCCAGGTAAGCGCCATCGCGCTTCGACTGTTTTTCCTTTACCACCACGCGATAAGACGGACGTTTCTTCGCGCCGGTGCGCATCAATTTAATTGCTAACAACTTCTCTCTCCTTTTGAATAATCGTAACGCAAGCTGTTAGCTTGCGCGCAAACTGACAGTTTGCGTTACCTTCGCCGCTTCTTCTTCTTTTTCTTCTTCCGCGATGGGCCAGCCGGCAAACCCGCCATCATCGGATCACCATTACCGGCATCCATACCGGGAATGCCGGCCATCCGCCGCATCATTTTGCCGCGAAAACCGCCGCCGCTAAACATTCCCTGCATCATGCGACGCATTTCGGTGTACTGCTTGATCAGTGAGTTCACCTGGGCGACCGTCGTTCCTGAACCGCGCGCAATTCGTCGCCGGCGATTCGCGTTCAGGATGATGTGATTCAGGCGCTCTTCACCCGTCATCGAATCGATGATCGCTTCGGTCCGCTTAAGTTCCTTCTCCATCAACTCTGACTGCTCGTCAGTCAAATCCGGCATCCCGACGCCGCCCAGAAGTTGATCGGGCAACAACTTCAAGATCTTTGAGAACGAACCAAGTTTCTTGACCTGCCTGAGCTGCGAACGAAAATCGTCGAGCGTGAACTGATTCTTTTGCAGCTTCTTAAGCTGCTCTTCGGCGTCCGTCTGATCGATTTTGTCCTGAACTTGTTCGATGAGCGAAAGCACATCGCCCATGCCCAGGATTCGTTGGGCCACGCGATCGGGATAGAACGGCTCGAGCGCATCATACTTCTCGCCGACACCGACAAACTTCACCGGCTGTCCGGTGACCTGCTTGATCGAAAGCGCCGCGCCGCCACGCGCATCGCCGTCCATCTTCGTTAGCACTACACCAGTGATGCCGACCCGCGCGTGGAATTCTTCAGCCGATCGCACCGCATCCTGTCCGGTCATTGCATCTGCCACGAAGAGGATTTCCACCGGGTGCGTCTCGCTTTTGATCGTGACCAGCTCTTCCATCAACTCATCATCGATGTGAAGACGTCCGGCCGTATCGATCAGCAGGGTGTCGTAACCCAGGTCGCGGGCCTGCTTCAGCGCTTCGCGCGTTAGTTCCAGTGGATCGTTCGTCTCAGGCTTTTCAAAGATCGATTGGCCAGTCGCCTTAGCGATGACCTTCAATTGCTCGCGCGCCGCCGGCCGGTAAACGTCAGTTGAAAGCAGAAGCGGCTTGCGCTGTTGATTCTGCGCCAGCCATTTGGCGATCTTTCCGGTCGAAGTCGTCTTGCCAGAGCCTTGGAGTCCCACAATCATCACGACATTCGGGCTCGTCTTCGTGAATACCAGCCGTGACGACTGCCCGCCGAGCAATTCAACCAGTTCGTCGAAAACGATCTTGATGACCTGCTCTGACGGCTTTAATTCAAGCCAAACCTGCTGTCCTTCGGCCTTCTCTTTAACTGACGCAATAAAGTCTTTGGCGACCTTATAATTGACGTCGGCTTCCAGCAGGGCGAGCCGAATTTCGCGCAGCGCTGCATCGACGTGTTCCTTCGTCAGCACGCCTTCGCCGCGCAGGTTCTTCAGCGTCCGCTTTAGCTTGTCGGAAAGAGACTCGAACATACATTAGACAACAATTCCGAGCAACGCGGAAACAAGCATGATAAGGGCCGTTCTGAGGGGTGTCAAGGCGGCTTCCAAATCCGTGCGCTTACGATTTTGAAGTTGCAATTCGGCCTCGCTCCGCGCGCACTTCGGTCTCTTGAAATCGATTGTTAAGTGAAATACCGCAGAAGAAATATTGATGCCTAAGTAGGATAAGTCATATTCTTGGCTTCCCTGTAGAGCTGTCCCATGGATGAGCCTTTCACGCAAGAGCCGGCAAGAGAAACAGAGCGCAGGCCTGAGCAGGCTTTTCAACGCTTGCTCGAGTGGCTCGATGAGGGGCTGAATTCTGACCGGGTATTCGCCATTCTTTTCCTGCTCGGCGGACTCTCATCTTCCCCTGTTTCCGCCTACCTATATTTCCACGAGGGCATGTACGAACTTTTCGATGAGCGCGGAACGCCTTAGAGGCAAATTGACATGGGGAGTGGCATTAACTGGGAGATTGCGGACGACTCTTATGAGTAATTTCAAGCCCTCCCGCCAGATTCGATTTGTTCTAATTTATTGCGCCCTCACAAGCTGGATATTTGTCTTTGCCCAACGCGGATTTACGCAGCAGTCGCCGGGCGGTTCGTCCAGCCAGACAGTAACCACAAAATCGGATTTCATCGCTCCCGGCATCGAGCATCTCCAAATCACTCGCGGTTACAAATCAGACAAGGAAGCGACTGGGCCGTGGTTTATCAACATGATGCGCATTGATTTGACAAAGGCGCGGCTGCGCATGGTCCATGCAATGGATGAAGCTGTCGGCCTCGAAACCGTGAGTTCGATGGCGACACGTTACGGCGCGCTGGCTGCGATCAATAGCGGTTACTTTCGCACGACGGGAACCTATCGCGGCGACTCCGTCGGCGTAGAAGTGCTCAACGGAAAGATTCTGAGCGAATCGAACAATGCCCGGGCGGCCGTCGGTTTGATCGAGGCGGATGGAGTGCAACAAATAATCTTCGGCCATGTGGTGGTCACGGGCGAAGTAATTGCGGGTGCGAAAACGAAGTATCTAATTAATGGTTTGAATAGGCCGCGAGCCGATAATGAACTGATCATCTACACTCCGGAGTTTCATCGCACCACTCTGACCAACCCTAACGGACTGGAAGTTACGGTGCGCCGCGGTCGCGTGACTGAAATCCGCAAGCAGCAAGGAAGCAGCACCATCCCGCCGGACGGGTTTGTGATCTCAGCTTCAGGTTCTGCCCGCGGGTGGGTTCTGCAAAATCTGCGCCAGCGAGGATCCGCCCGATTGAGCTTGAAACTATCGCCCGTCGAAACCGATCAGAAAGAAACCTGGCAAAAGGCGACCAGTATCATTGGCGGTGGTCCACAGTTAATAAAGGACGGCCGGGTGGAAATTACTAACGCAGCCGAAAAGATCTTGCCCCCATTTGTCAGCGACGGTCATCCGCGGACGGCCATTGCGAAACTCAAATCCGGACAGATTCTGTTGGTGACTGTTGATGGCCGCCAACCGGGAGAAAGCATCGGCATGTCGCTCACAATGTTGGCCGATTTGCTCATTGAATTCGGCGCCGCTGAGGCAATCAATCTGGATGGTGGCGGTTCGACGACTATGGTCATTAAGGACAAACTAGTGAACAAACCTTCTGACGCGACCGGGGAGCGGCCGGTAAGCGATGCCATCCTGATCTATCCTCGATAAGGCCTAAGACTGAAATTTTCCTAAACTTAGTGACCGCAGCCTCGGACTGTGCTATTTTCCCGTCGTCTGCTGGTTATTGCACAACGCTTGCCGCCCCGCCCGAGCTTGCAAACGTGAAAAGCGCCCGTCATTGGGCGTTTGTTGATACTTTCTGGTATCAACATTTTCGCGCATCCAGCATTACCTCTGTCTGGGAGTGCCGCTTGAGCAAAGAAAAGCACAATCAAAATAACTCTGTCGTTGACCTGGAGGATGCACGAGCACGTCTTCGCTCGCTGAACGCCAAGTCGTCGCCTGAGTCGCTCTCGGCGGAACTCGATGCAGTGCGCGAGTTGCTTGATCAGGGATTGAGCACCGAAGCCCGTACCCGCCTTAATGTGATCTTGTCCGCGGCGCGCAGTCACCGCGCGCTGTTGGCCCAGGCGAGGTGCGCTCTGTCAATCGCGCTCGAGATGCAGGGACACTTCCGCGAATCGCTCGACGCAGTCTCAATGTACGAAGATCCTGAGATGCGGGCGAAACTCGACGCTGCCCTGAACTCGCGCCTCCAAATTCAAATCGCGCTCGCCTATAACTACAACCGTGATCATCCGAAGGCAATTTCGCTGTTGAAAGCGACGCTGCGAGAAGTTGGGGAAGAAGGCGCTGTCGCCGGAGCCGCCTACACGGCGCTGGCTCGCGTCTATCGCAACATCACCGAGTACACAATTGCGCGCGACTATTCGCATCGCGCGCTGGAATGTTATCGGCAAACAGGCGACTGGCGCGGCCTGGCAGAAGCTTATTTCGGGTTGGGCATCGCGGATATTCAGGAGGGCAATTACGACGCAGCCCTCGAAAACTTCAATCAGGCAATCAAGCTTGTCGGTGACCATCCGGCGAGTTACATGTTGGGGCGCCTCTACTCCAACATGGCCGGCGCGTGTTGGTTTCTGAAGCGACCGCAGGAAGGAATCCGTTACCTCGAAAAGGCGATAGGCTACTACGAGCGAACAGATCACAAAGCCAGTGCCGCCGAAGGCTACAACAACTTAGGCATCAATTTGGTGCTGATTGGACAATGGGATCGGGCGCAGGAGGCTCTGGAGCGCGCGCTTTCGATAGCCAACGAACTCGATAAACATGGCGCCGAACTGCCGATGATCCTCGATTCGCTGGGCGAGTTGTTGATGCTGCGAGGGGACCTGGACGAAGCCCATTGTTACCTGGAAAGAGCTGTAGCGCTCGCGACCGAGAAAGGCCACAACTGGTACCAATGCCAGACGCATCGCACCTTTGGTCGTTGTCTAGTGGCGATGAAATATGGCGACAAGGCGCTCGCTCAGGCAAATAAGGCGCTGGAACTTGCAGAGTTGATTGGCGACCGACAAGCGATCTGCGAATCGCGACTATTGCTTGCTGAAGCGTTGATGATGTGCGGCGAAGCGGCTGAGGCGTCGCGCAATCTTCAGATCCTCGCGGAACTCGTAACCGATTCAGAAAACGATTTGTTGCTGGCCGGAGAGATGCAACGGTTGAACGGCTTACGGGAAATGGCGAATGGCGATGCCGGCATGGCGGCGCAACACTTCGGACGAAGCGTCTCGATCTTCGATCTGCTTGGCGATCGTTATCGCAGCGCTCGAGCTCATTACGAACTGGGGCGCGCTTATGCATTGGCCCAACCGGATCGAGCTGCGGAACATCTCGCGCGCGCGGTAAATATTTTTCGCGAACTGGGAGCGCGTCTCGATCTGGCCCAGGCGGAGCAGGCCGGGTCGGCATTGGATCGCAGTGGGCCAGACCAATCGCGGCAGAACGAAACGGTCGCGCAGTTGCTGACACTCCGACTGGCTGAAGCTGTCGCGTCAAGAGAATTGCTGCTGCACGAATTAGCCGCCGTGGTTCGACAAGAGACGAATTGCCGTCGCGTGATGATTCTTGAGCCCGAGGCCAGCGGTCAGCGCGTCGTGGTTGCTCACGGGTACTCGCCCGACGAGGCGTCGGTTCTAGCCGCAGATTGCGCCGGATTGAAACCGGATGCGCCAATTGAACCTTTTGCCAAAAAGCGAGACATGGCGGTTATCAACCTGAAATCAAGCAACGCGCCTCCGGCCACCCTGATTATTTCGCCGCGCGATCGTGTTCAGCTGCCCGGCGGTCTCTCAC
>DATISD010000217.1:0-3022 GCA_035469005.1 Pyrinomonadaceae bacterium
CGCGACAGTTCCTCGGGCGTCGCGTGATCGCGCGGCATCGTCGCCATCATCGTACCGAACATGACCAGATAAAAAGGAATCATCATGAGAATTACTGGAATGACCTTGATGGCGGTCACGACTAACCCGGGCACGAAATGATCGAAGCCCTTAAACAGCAACCCAAATTCAAATGGCCGCCGGCCCATCTTTTCAAAGATGCAAAGAAACAGGCCGATCATCATGGGACCCAGCAAAACAATTGGGACAGCGCCTCCCAACAGCATCGCGACGATCGTGAGGCCGAAAAACAACCAGTACTGATCCTTGATCAGGGCCCAGCCTTCCTTGATGCATTCGACGGGTTTGATTACGCCAACGTTAAAGCCGGATTGTTCGGGGGTCATAAGTCATCCTCCATTTTGGTCATGACGTTTATCACGGCTGCGGAACAGCATGCAACACAATGTTTCGACAAATGATTAAGGAAGGCGATTGGCGGGCGCGGTGCCCGCGGGTGGATCTTTCAGCCAGCCGGTATCCATAATTAACGGCTTCAAGAGTCTTCCGATTGCGTCGGCGTACATCGCCGCGCCCTTGCGATTCGGGTGCCCGACGGCCGCCAAACGGCACCGCATACGGCGATCCTCGCGCAAAGCCTTCTGTTCGGGAGTCTCATTTTGAGGCTTCTGGAATTGAAACTTGCACAAATCGCTGCGCTGGCTGCGCCGCTCGTCATTGGTGCGCAGTTGCACTTTTCCCAACGTGAGCACCACCAGCAGCTTTCTTATCGCAGATGCGTCGAACCCCCACAAGCGTGACTTGCTGGCAGCGAATGAATGCTCCGGTTGGAAAGCAGCGTCGGCAAACATTACTCGCTGGCGTGAACCCCTGGCCGTTAACTGAGAATTAATTTTGCGGGCAGCCAGTGCCAACATTTGATCGGATGTTTGATACCACTCGCGGGAAATCGCAATCAGCCTCGCGCGCAGTCCTTTGTCGTTCAGCTTTGGCGTGCCGGTTGCAGGCGTGTAGAAGCGCTTTGCCAACGCCCTCATGAAAAGGTCGTTTGCGGTGTATTCAGTGATGATCGGGTAATAGCCGATGATCACGACGTGGGCGGACGGAAAGGTAGTTGTGATTCTGTTCAGCAAGGCCTCGACCGGCGGCCCACACTTGGCTTGTGCCAGTTCGCGAATGCCGTCCGGAGTGTTGGCCGCATTCAGCAATCGTCGCGACTCCACATCGTTGATGCAGCCATTGACCAAAACGAGATCGACTTGTGCGGGGTCGGCAAAAGATCTTAGCGCGTTGTCAATTTGCTCGTTGATAGTTGGCTCGGCCCGGCTTAGCTCCCCATCAAGCGTGTAGTTCGTTCGCGGATCAAGGCCAGGTTCTGGCGGATCACCGATTACCGCCCCGGAATGCGCTTCGACCTGGGCGCGCACTGCGCGGCCGGTGTTCACCTCCAACCATCTCTTCACCAAAAACCATGCTTTATGTTCATCCTTCAGCCCTTGCCCCCAGGAAATCGAGTCACCGAGGACCAGCAGGTTCACGACCCGCTCAGATTTGACGGTCGCATTTGCCGGCGGGATCTGTCCGTAGGAGGTGAGCGAAAACAGGATGATCGCCGCGAGCACGGCGAGCCTGGAAAGCTTCGCTGAGGGAGCGACCAATGTCATGCGTGGAGATGAATTGTAACTCAGTGTCGGAGCGGCGACCACTTAGGAGCGCCGGCAGGGTTACGAATCTTTCAATTGCGAAAGAAAATCCTGTAGCAGGTTCAGCGCGACGCGGAGCCGATAGTCCCGTGTCGAACGAACATCATCAATCGGCGTTATTTCCGAGGCCAGGGTCTGTAAAGCAGCTCCGATAGTTTCATCCTGAAGTGGCTGATTCTCGAGCGTCTGCTCGGTTCGCTGACAACGAATGGGAATCGGCGCCACACTGCCGAGCGCTATCCGCACTTTTTCAATTCGATTCTCAATTGTTTGACCTACGGCAGCGAAACAAACCTTGGAAATAGCCTGGGCTTTTCGCGTTCCGACCTTGCGATAGTAATGGATCAGCGTTTCGTTGGTTCGCGGCAAACGAATAGCGCGTAGTAATTCGTCGCGCCGGATGTCCATCTGTTTGTAGCCAGTATGGAATTGCGAGTAAGGAATCGTCCGTTCGCGCTGCTTTGAAACGATAATCAGTTCCGCATCGTACGCCAGCAGCGCCGGCGGCGAGTCAGCCGCGGGCGATGCGTTAACTATATTGCCGCCCAGCGTCCCGCGATTCTGAATCGCGATGCCGCCGGTTTCTTTGGCAGCCTGGCAAAGCATCGGAAACTCGGCCCGCAGCACTGCGTGCTCCTGAATTTCGGTGTAGGTTGTCAGCGCGCCCAGCGTTACGAAATCAGCGCTGACTTCGATTCCGCGCAGCTCTTCGAGATTCCAGATATTGACGTAATTCTGGTGCGGCAGCTTTCCCGCTTCGAGCAAGACCATCAGATCAGTGCCGCCGGCAAAGGGTTTCCAGGCGCCATTGTCTTGCGCGAGAGCATCAAGCGCCTCGCCAAGCGATTCTGGTGAGATTAATTGGTAGGAGGGAACGTAGGCTCTCATTCGGTTTTCTTGCGACTATTGCGTTCGCTTTCCCGACTACTTTCAGTTATGTGAGGCTTGCGCCGCCTAATCTTAGCGGTTGCCAGCTTGAGGCAGAGCCGCCTCAATTCTGAGGCCAGCTTCAAACGAGAAGTCACTGCGTCTGCGGACATATCAACTTGTCGCATCGTCAATATCCTCCTTTAACAATGCGATATCATCCATGTCGCGGCCACTGCCTCTGAACTTCTTTAGAGCAATTAACCCCTCACGGGAAACAACTGATAACTTTCCGTCCTCCACGTCAGCTTCCACCCGAGAGTCCCAAACATCCCGAATAGCCGCGGTAACGAGAAGCATGTCCAAGGTCAGAACGTGCCGTGTTGTTGGGTGAATCTTTGAGACTCTTCTGATTTCTATCGCACCATCGGCAAACGACAAATCGAGTCCCC
>DATISD010000218.1:0-6832 GCA_035469005.1 Pyrinomonadaceae bacterium
TGGGAAAGGTGAACATTTGCCGCAACCCCGAAGGGGTTGTGACATCTCCTACCTCGCATCCCCAGCGTAGCGCGCTAATGCGCGCAACGCTGGGCTGGAGGTCTCAACGCCTTCGGCGTTGGCGCCAACCACGTACACTGAGTCAAGTATGTTAATCCCTTTTTAAGGCCGGGATCGAAAAGAGCAAGCAAATCACGTCGCGTCAGCGACGATTGAGTTGATCTTTCAGCCGTCGCTGACGCGACGATGTCTTTGACCTTGCACATAGCCCGGCCTTAAAGGCCGGTCTAAATTCGGTCGCCGCTACGCGGCGAAGACTAACGGTTCCCCCAAGATTTCTTGAACGGGAGACTTTTGCAGCAAAGCCGCCTCGTACGATGAATCTTAGATCATCCTAACGAAGGCCACAGGCCTTCCGCACATCAGGCGGTGCAGCCGCACCTCTATTCCAGGATCAACTTTACGACTTCATCTTTCACGCCCGTAGCGTGACGAGCATTCAATCCTGATTTCTTGCTGACAATCAAACCGTCAATCTCTTCACGCGAACTGATTCGTCTTAATCGTCCTTCACGGACGAGCCCTTCATCAATCGCGGCCCATTGCCCCGCATAGACGCTTACGGCCGGGACTCCCAGTGCAGCGGCTTCGCGATTCATCGTGCCCCCTGCGCTAACTACTAAATCGGCAGACGCAATCAAATTAGCTCCATCGAGAACTTCAGTCGGCATGATCAGGTTCGGCAGCTGGCTCTGTTCAAAGGAAGCGCGTTGCGCTTCAGAGCGAGGAATCAAAATGATTTTCACCCGGTGGCGAGAGCACAGACTCGAGATCAGCTCATCGAACAATTCATTTTCAAATCGATGATAAAGCGCCTCGCGCGCCGGCGGCCTGGCCACGATCAGCACATCTTCGCTGTCGATGCCAACTTGGCCCAGTGTATTTGGGAAGCTGGGATCGGGTGTGAAATCGGCGAGATAGACATCTTCCTTGATGCCTTCATAACGATGCACTTTGCGCATCGAAGCTCCGTACTTCCGCAATTCATTCGCGGGAAAAGCGCGAGGCACAATGACTTTTGACGCCAAACGAAACGCCAGGTGATTGGCCGGCTGATGCTCGTAATCCATGAGCGTTACGGTTTTGATTCCCAGCGCAGCCGCAGCGGCGATGTGCGCGTATGAGTTGTGACTGACGGCGAGATCAAATCCGCGATCGCGCGCCCATCTGCGTAGAGACGCTGCTCGGCCCACCAGGTTGCCGGCTTTGCCGCGAAAGGTGGCGCCGCCGTGACGGCCAATAACATGCGGCATCATGCCGGCTTTCATTGCCAGTTCAACTGTCTGCGCAAAGTCGCGTGCCGTGATTTCCACCTGATGGCCTCGGGCGGTGAATTCAGGAATCAGTGCATGAAAGAAGGGCACATGCGGAGAATTGGCGAGATCGATCCAGATGCGCATGGATTATTGGCCTCAGATTCACACGGATGAACACTGATAAGCGTGAATAGATCTGTGTTCATCCGTAGCTCGTTCCAGTGCTGTTGCCACCAGCGGAATGAGAGGCTCTTTCGTCAATTTGCTCCGACGACGGGATTACGCAGCATGCCGACCTTCTCGATTTTCACCTCGAAAACATCGCCGGGCTTAAGCAGCACCGGCGGCTTGCGAAAGATGCCGACGCCATCCGGCGTGCCGCTCGCGATGACGTCTCCCGGTTGCAGCGTAATGCCCTGAGACAAATACGAGACGAGGTAGGCAACTTTGAAAATCATCTTTGAAGTGTTCGACGACTGCATGACTTCGCCATTGAGCACGCCTTCAATTTTCAACGTCTGCACGTCCTCGATCTCATCGCGGGTCGTGATGAAAGGTCCCAGCGGGGCGAATGTGTCCAGGCTTTTCCCCCGCGTCCACTGGCCATCGCCGAATTGGAGGTCGCGGGCACTGACGTCGTTGATGAGCGAATAACCAAAAACATAAGCAAGGGCCTGGTCTTGGCTAACCCGCTTGGCTGTGCGGCCGATGATTACGGCCAGTTCAGCTTCGAAATCAACCTGAGTGCTGATCGCCGGCAGCACGATCGGTGCATTGTGCGCACTCAAAGCGTTAGGCAACTTGTTGAAGAGCAGCGGCGCTTTTGGCAACTCCGCCCCCCCTTCTGCGGCATGCTCGGCATAATTGCGACCAATCGCGAGAATCTTACTCGGATAAACAGGCGGAAAAAACTCGATTGAATCGAGTTCGTATGCAGTTGCATGTCCGCGTCCGGCCGGCGCGTGACTGCCATTGATTAGTGAATTGATCGCGTCGAGGCCGGAAGGGCCACGCTTGATCAGATCCAAAGTGTTCGCCAGGTCCAGCAGCCAATCGGGCGGATTGCCGCCCGCGCTCTTTACCGCGCGAGCCAACTCGGCCACGTCGCAGACAACATCGCCGATTAAGATTCCCAACCGCTTTTGCTCGGAGTCTTTTGTTTTGAACTGGGCCAGTTTCATCTGTCTCAAGAGAAATGGTCTTGCGCCCTCGAGTTTTGTTAGCTCTCAGGAACGCCTCACAATTATCGCGTAAAGTCACTCCGGCATCGGCTCGTTTGGAATGACTTCTCCGGTCGCCGTGATGATCAGTTGGTGATCCGGTGTGATGTGCTCGCCTTCAATTGTTACTTCCTCGCCACTGGGCATTTCCACCGGTAAATGATCGAGGAAGCGCTCAGCGTCAAGCGCCGACATGCACCCGGTGCCCGCTGCGGTCACTGCCTGTCGATAGACCGAATCCTGAACATCGCCGCAGGCAAACACACCGGGGATGTTTGTAGCCGTCGAATGGCCGTTGGTCCTGATATAGCCGACAGCGTCCATTTCGATTTGCCCTTTGAACAGGTCAGTGTTTGGTTTGTGACCGATGGCGATGAAGACACCTTCGCAATCAAGCGTGAAGTGCTCGCCGTCATCTGGGTTTCTTATCAGCACGCCAGTGACGCCTTGCTCGTGCGTGCCCAGGATTTTGGCCACCTCAGCGTTCCAGATGAACTCGATCTTCTCGTTACGAAACGCCTTTTCCTGCATGATCTTCGACGCACGCAATTTGTCGCGGCGGTGAACTACATAAACGCGCGAAGCATAGCGCGTCAGAAACGTAGCTTCTTCCATCGCCGTGTCACCGCCTCCGACAACCACGAGACGCTTGTTGCGAAAGGCCGGCAGTGGACCATCACAGGTCGCACATGCCGAGACGCCGTTGCCACCGAATCCGTTTGGTGTTTTGGCCTCGCCCGGAATTCCGAGCCATTTCGCCGATGCGCCTGAGGCGATGATCAGCGTCTCAGCCTTTACGATTCTATTGTCGGTGTAGAGGGTGAACGGGCGTTCCTGCAACTCGACCTTGTTTATCCATTCCTCCAGGAATTCCGTGCCGAATCGTTCCGCCTGCTTGCGAAACTCCATCATCAATTCAGGGCCTTCGATGCCTTGGGCAAAGCCGGGATAGTTCTCGACGTCGGTCGTGATCATCAGCTGCCCACCGGGCGTGGTTTGCCTCTCGGTGTCGGCGGGCGCATCGATCAACAGCGGATTGAGGTTCGCCCGAGCTGTGTAAATTGCGGCAGTCAACCCGGCCGGTCCCGATCCGATGATTACGACTTGGCGGTGAAGTTCTTCTGTGGTCAAGCGTTTTTATGTCTCCTTTTTGCGTCCGAACCGCATGACTGACCCTCGGCCCGTCAGCGACTCAGTTCGATTCGTAAAGCGCGGGGAACCGCTCGCTTTCGCTCCCGGTTCTGTAACTAATCACGGGAAAATGAGTTGGCGTTTTCGGTTGCGCGTATAGTATAAATAATAGCGTACGAGTTAGTCGAACCAGGCAAGCCCTGACCTGCGATTTCCACCTAACGTTCGACTCCGTTCCGCGAACCACATTGAACACTGATTCGGGTGAAAAAAATCTGGCTGATTCAGCGGCTCCGATTCGCACCATTGGTGTGCTCGGTGCCGGGACCATGGGCCACGGTATCGCCCAGGTAGCCGCCATTGCCGGCTATGAAGTGATCCTGCGAGATGTTGACGATGCTTCGCTCGCGCGCGGGATGCAGGCAATTGAGCGAAATCTGGCGAAAGGCGTTTCTCTCGGCAAAGTTACCGAAGAAGATCGCGATCAAGCGCTGGCGCGCATCAGGACTACGGCTGAGTTGAAAGATTACAAAGCAGCTGACCTGGTAATCGAAGCAGCGCCCGAGAATCTCGAGCTGAAGCAAAGTTTGCTGCGAGAATCTGAGGCAGTGACGCCTCTGCATTGCATTTGGGCCAGCAACACTTCGTCGTTATCGATTACAGAGATCGCGCGCGCGGCCACCCGTCCCCCGCACGTTATCGGCATGCACTTTTTCAATCCGGTCCACCTCATGCGCCTGGTTGAAATCGTCGTCGGGGAACAATCCAGCGAAGCAACAATTGAGGCAGTACGGGCGGTGGCTCAAAAGATGAAAAAGGAACCGATCGTGGTGCGTGACGTTCCCGGATTCGCGTCCAGCCGTTTGGGCGTAACGCTGGGCCTCGAAGCTATGCGCATGGTTGAGCAGGGCGTTGCCAGCGCGCGTGACATCGACACCGCGATGGAACTCGGCTATAACCATCCGATGGGCCCGTTGCGCCTGACTGACCTGGTGGGCCTCGACGTGCGGCTCAGCATTGCCGAATATTTACACCGCAAACTTGGTTCAGAAGCGTTTCGCCCTCCGGAAATCCTACGGCGTATGGTGAGCCAGGGAAAGCTCGGAAAAAAGAGCGGCGAAGGTTTCTATAAATGGAATGATCACGAAGCATCGCAAAAAGCTTATACTACTTAACCGGAATCGAAACGAGTGTTGGGAACATAAAGTAATGTGGCAACCGTTATGAGCACTCCTTACCCAAACGAAGAGAGACGTTTTGCACTCCGAATGGCGCTGAGGCTGCCCATCGTAGTGTCGGGTCGCGCGGAAGATGGCGGCGCCTGGAGCGAGCCTACAGAGACTGATGACATTTCGACGTCAGGCGCTTTGTTTCACCTGAACCAGAAAGTAAATATCGGCGAGAAGCTCTATATCCGAGCCCACCGGCCGGACGGCTCAGCCACTGAAGCGACTGCTATCGTCGTTCGTCTTTCGCCGGCAATCTACGGGACGGCGCGCGTCGGCGTGCAAATTGCCGAGCCCTCCGAAAACTGGGCCCGCCTTTTTGTTTCCTGGGTCGCCGATGAACAAGCGGCGACGCCGGGAGATTCGTAAGGCCAGTCAATCCAACCAGCCGCAGATAAATACGGATTAGCACAGATGAGACCGAAGTCGTCAGGATCTGTGTAGATCTGTGCTCATCGGTGGTGCGGCTTGAAGGCGGCACGCACATCTGGCGCGGACGGGACGCCCGTGCCACCTTGGCAAACTGCAACACTACCGCCTTCATCCGTGACTGGCTTTCCTTTTGTTGTTTATGATTTACTTCTGGCAAATTTCATAAATGGAGCATACAAAGTGACTCAATCATACGAGACCATTCTGGTTGAGCGGCGCGAACGCGTCGCCATCGTTACTATCAATCGTCCTGATAAGCGAAATGCGCTGAACATCCAAACGCGCGCAGAAGGTGCGGCCATCCTCGATGAGTTGCGCGGGGATGATTCGGTTCGAGTGGTGGTTTTGACGGGCGCTGGCGACAAGGCTTTTATCGCCGGCGCCGATATCGCCGAGTTTGCCACCCGCACGGCTATCGCGCAGCGGGAGGTTATGCTCGAGCGTTCACTCTTCAACGCCATCGACGGCTTTCCGAAACCCATCATCGCGATGGTGAACGGTTATTGTCTCGGCGGCGGATGCGAAGTCGCGCTCGCCTGTGACATCCGCATCGCCAGCGACAAGGCGTCGTTCGGACAGCCGGAAATAAATCTCGGCATCATTCCCGGGGGCGGTGGCACGCAACGTCTGACACGACTGGTCGGCGAAGGCAAAGCGATGGAGATGATCCTGACGGGTGAAATCATTGACGCACAGACCGCATTTGCGATCGGCCTGGTAAATCACGTTGTCGCGGCAGATCAGTTGGAAACGAAGACGATGGAAATTGCAAATCGCATCGCGGATAAGAGTCCCATTGCTTTGCGTTTGGCCAAGGAGGCGGTGAAGATTGCATCGCGATCGAATCTGGATGAAGGTTTGCGGCGCGAGGTCGATCTCTTTGCGCTTTGTTTCTCAAGTGAAGATAAAGATGAGGGTGTCAAGGCGTTCCTTGAGAAGCGCAAGGCGGAATTTAAGGGACGCTAACGGTACGCGGGGCGGCATGTGGCACAGACTTCAGTCTGGGTTGATGGCTCGCTCCACAGACTAAAGTCTTTGCCACCCTTTTAACATGACGAGCGATTTAGACCAGAAAAGATGGTCGGTCATCAGCGAGCGCGGCTGTGAAGCGAGCAGCCTGACCCACGAAGAAGCCCGCCGGCTGGTGCATCGCCTGGGCGCCGAAGGTCGCCACGGGTTGTGCATCATCAGCGATGACGCGGCGCGCCGGATGGTTGAAAGCGAATTGGCTCCAGAGGCGGAAGTAAATTTGGAGCGGGCATGATGAGGATGCTCTTGAGCGTACCGGACGGCCCCGTTAGGGGCCGAATATTTATAGAGCCTCGTCTCGATTCAATTATTGAAACTCCTTTGTGAGCGGAATATCTATGTGTCGCTCCCGTGCTTTGCCTCAAAACACATTACGTCTGGCCAAGCGCATGAGCGGCGTTACAGAACCGCGAGCGGTAGCGAGCGGAATAAAGGACAACCAGGGCGAACGGCGTTGAAAAACCTGGCCTTCTAAGTT
>DATISD010000219.1:0-2443 GCA_035469005.1 Pyrinomonadaceae bacterium
CGCGCCGAAGACGGCGATTGACTGACCGATGTTTCCCATTCCGTAAACGCCGAGAGCCGTGCCTTGCTGATCTGCCGTGAACCACTTCGTAGTGAAACTGACGCCAATCGCGAACGAGGTTCCAGCCATTCCCACAAGAACGCCAAGCCAAAGCAATTGCGCATAACTTCCTGACAATCCGATTCCGACTGCGGGAATCGCCGACAGAAGTAGCAGCGCGGCAAAAACTTTCCGCCCGCCAAAACGATCGGCGAGCATTCCGGCCGGCAGGCGTCCGAGCGATCCGAGCAGCACCGGAATGGCGATCATCAAACTCTTCTGTTTGGCTGAAAGGCCGTAGAGCTGTGTGAATGTCGGAGCCAGGGCCGCAATAAGTCCCCAAACTGCGAATGAAACGGCAAACGCGGTTGTCGATAAGTAGAGTGCGCGGATCGCCCCTGGTTTGAAATTATTTCTCGTCACTCTTAGTCCCCTGTTGCTAAGAAATCAAATCCCCTTTGGCGAGTTCGGCCTCTGGAAGGCGTTGCCACTGCAACGACTATGCCGATTCTGATTGTTGGCTGGGAGCGCGATAAATCGCGATTAAGAGTGTATGGGTGGGGAATTTTGCGTCACCAACGGAAATCTTCGCAATTGTGTTCAGCGTGACACGGGCGTCCCGACCGAGAAACCCCCGCAAGATGCGCGTCCATACGACTTGGTTTATTCTATGAACGGCAACCCCCGGAGTAACAAGAACCAGGCATGACCAAGGAAACGCTCAAGGCGGCGATCTGGGGTTTTCTCTTTACGCTAATTGTCGCGGGCTTGATTGTCGTGGGCTCGCGCAACCTCGCTCATTTCGATGCGGCGCTGGTCGGCTACACCTTCGCGGTGTTGTTTGCGGTCTTCGCAATCACTTATCGCTATTCCATGTGGCTGCAACGGCCGCCCACCGCCTTGTACTGGAAGCGTGGCTGGCAAGTCTTCTTTCGCCCGAAGTATCTGGCCAGCAACATAGCCCACTGGTTTGCGCGCGTACCGACCGAGTTCGGCGCAAATCTGTTCATCCTGCGACGAGATCGGTTCCGCTGGGGCGCTCACATGCTGATCATGTGGGGCTGCATCATAGCCATAGCCATCACCTTTCCGCTGGTCTTCGGTTGGGTGCATTTTGAAACTCTGCCGAACGATTTGAACTGGTATCGCGCTTATCTCTTCGGCTTTCCCACGTTCGCCTTTCCCATCCATTCTTTGTTCGGATTTCTGATCTTTCACGGTTTGGTCTGGGCTTCGATCCTCGTCATGGCGGGAGTGATGCTGGCGATGCGGCGACGAATGCGCGATCACGGAGCCGCGGTGCTGCAGCAGTTCGGCGAAGACTTTCTGCCGCTGATTCTGCTCTTCGCAATTAGCGTGACCGGATTGATGCTGACCGCCAGCTATTCGTGGATGAAAGGGTACGGCTATGACTTTTTGGCGATTCTTCATGCCATCACGGTGATCTTTACTTTGCTTTGGCTGCCGTTTGGAAAGTTCTTTCATATCTTTCAGCGGCCGGCGCAGCTTGGCGTTAGTTTTTACAAGGATGTGGGCCAGCGCGAAGCCGCGGCCGAATGCCGTCGCTGCGGCGCGCCGTTCACGTCGCAATTGCACGCCGAAGATTTAATCAAAGTCGAGAAGCAGCTCGGCTATGACTACGAGATCAGGAATTCGCCGATCGAGCATTATCAATGGATCTGTCCGCCATGCCGCCGAGCGTTGGTGGCCCTGGCGCAGGGTCAACTTTGGCAAGGTTTGTCTTCAGAGGGATTTGATTTCGGGGGTGCCATGCCAACACCGGTCCTCGGCAATAGCGGTATGAACCAGGGACCGTTAGGCGAGGAAGATAGAAAGAACTTTCATCCATAATTTGCAGACGGCTTTGCCGTAAGATCGAATTAAGTTATGGCTCTCTTACCAGAAAATCTTTCGGCTATGACCGAACAATTCGGTCCACATGCCGCGTATTCCGAAGGCCTCCGCCTGCAAACCGGCGTTGTGCCCGACAAGCTTGTGAAGACGCACTGCTGCTTCTGCGGCCAGCAGTGCGGAATTCAGTTGAAGGTCAAAGACAACGAAGTCATCGGGTTTGAACCGTGGGAAGACTTTCCGTTCAACCGCGGCATGCTTTGTCCCAAAGGCGTGAAGCGTTATCTGCAAGGCTCGCATCCTGATCGTTTGCTTCACGCCTACGAACGCGATCCGAACAGTGAAAGCGGATTCCGCGCGGTCGAATACGATCGCGCGATCTCCCTCGTCGCAGCTGAAATCCAGAGGATTCAATCGACGCATGGCAAAGACGCTTTCGGCGTGATCACAGGCGCCAGCCTGACGACTGAAAAAGCATATCTGATGGGCAAATTCGCGCGCGTTTGTATGCAAACGGCGAACATCGATTACAACGGCCGCCTGTGCATGGTGA
>DATISD010000220.1:0-2431 GCA_035469005.1 Pyrinomonadaceae bacterium
CAAATGCAGTCGTGTGCAGTCGATGCGACCGGTACCGAACACGAGCGGTAGCGCGCGGGATAAGGGCCTATGTCTGGGCTCAAAAAGAACGGTGTCTTTATCCCGCTCGCTGCCGCTCGCGGTTCTGTAACTTCGTTCAAGCCGAAAAGCACATCACCCGGCAGCTCTCGCGGTCAAGACCTTCTGATAGACCTCGTACGTTTGCTTCGCCGCATTCTCCCAGGAAAACTTCGCTGCCTGCTTGAGTCCCGCTGAAATCAGAGCCTGGCGAATGTCTTCGTTCTCCAAAATGTCGATAATAACTCTTGCCAATCCGTCTACATCAACGGGCTCTACCAAAATCGCTGCGTCGCCAAGCGTCTCCTGCAAAGCGGGAATTCGACTGGCCACCACGGGCGCGCCGCAGGCCATCGCCTCGAGCGGCGGCAAACCGAAACCTTCATACAACGAGGGATAGATGAACGCCTTGCATGACGAGTAGAGCGCCCGCAGCTCTTCATCCTCCAAATAACCGGTGAGCCGCAGATGCTCGTTGATTCCCGACTCTTTCATGAACGAAAAGGTTTCATCCATCAGCCAGCCTTCGCCGCCGGCCACAACCAATTGCGGCCGCCAGGACGTATGACGAAGAATCTGGGCGAAGGCCTTGAGGAGCGTCAGTAGATTTTTGCGCGGTTCGAGGGTGCCCACAAACAGCAGGAAATCATTTTCAATTCCCAGCCGCTTCCTAATCTCAGACAACTCGTCCAGGTGCAATGGCCGAAACACACTGCGCGGCGCTTCGTGAATGGCCGACACTTTGTCCGGCTTTAAACGAAACTGCGAGCACACTTCGCGCTTCACCGCTTCGGTCGGCGTGATGATTGCACGGGCCAGTTTGGCGGCGAGCGGCAGACGCACCCGCGCGCGCCGTGCCAACCGCGGCCGATGAAGCTCGGGGTACCGAAGCGGTGAGAGATCATGAATCGTCAACACGGTACGCCGCCGATTCCATAACGGAAGCTCGAAATTTGTGCCGTGAAACAGATCGAGGCCAGCGCGCTTCGCGTAGAGAGGAAGGCCGACGGACCACCAGTGGCCGCGAATCAAAGAGGATTTTGCTTTGATATGACTGAGGTTCGAGACGGGCGCCCGTTCGGCGACAGATTCAGCGAACGGTTTCGGCGAGACCAACTCAAACTGATCCAAGGGATGCGCCAGCGCCAGAGCGAGCGCGAGTTCAAACGTGTAATGACCGACACCGGTCCGCGGTTCCGTCAGTGGATAGCCATCGAGTCCAATACGCATTAAAAAGGGGCGCAAGTTCCGTAACTCGCGCCCGCAAATTAACAATTTGGGCGATAGAAAGCTACTGTCCGAATCGCTGGCGGTATTCGTTCGAAGAAAGGAAGGCCTTAACCATTTCGGCGTTGATGTAGTTGCCGTTGAATTGGTTCAGCTTATTCAGCCAGAAGTTATAGCCCTGGTAATCCAGCGTCAGCTCCGGCGGATCGGGTGGATTGCGTTGCAGGTAACCAAAGTATTCCATCAGGACGAAGGCGCGGTTGAATTCCTGCTGGACCAGCATTGGATCTTCGGCGACCAGGCGCAAAGCGCGCGCCCGGGCTGCGTTGTCGGCCGGCGCTGAATTAATCTCATTAACTGCGGCAGTGTGATTCGGCGCAGCGTCAGGCGCAATCCCGGCATTCAAATACAATGTGTCAACGAATTGCTGTGCCGTCAGATTTGCCGGGTAAGCGTTGATAAATCTCTGACGCGTGACGAAATCGGCCAAGAAAGCCTGCTTGTTCGTCTCGAGTTGTTGCTGCCAATCACCCTGGTTAACGATCACGCCGTTGGCAATCTCGCGCGTATCAGGCAAAAACTCGGCCCGCGTCAGCGGCACCGGCGCGTTTGGCATGTTGCCGTAAGCAGCCCTGTACGTCCGATACACCAGATACCCGGATTGCTGAAACTCGATCGAAAGGAAGAACGAAGCAGAAACGTTAATGCGTTTCACTTCCAGGCACTGCACATCCTGACCACAGGAATTGATCTCATTCTGCCAGAAGGCATAGCCGTCAGCGTCCGGTTCACGTCCCAAAAAATCGAGATAGTGCTGCCGCACAAAGAATGCAGTCGTGTCGATCGGGTTCGGTAGCGGCGAAGCACCGGCATTAATGGTGATGTGCGGCGCCGTGGTTTTGTCCCGGCTGGATGCCGCGTTCACCGTAATTACGATCGGCAGATCTCCGGTATTTACGGTCGAAGGTAAAATGAAGGTCACGTTATCCGTGCCGGGCAGATCCGTACTGGTATTGCCGCTGGCGGTAATCAAAGTCGTGCCAACGGTCACCTGAATCGCAGACGCTAGAGAATTGCGCACACCCGTAAGTGAGACGCGCAGGACAGTCGGGACTTGTGCCCCCGTTCCATCGTTGGTCGTCACGCC
>DATISD010000221.1:0-2561 GCA_035469005.1 Pyrinomonadaceae bacterium
AGTATCGCATCGATCTTTTGCGGAACACGGGTGCCGCCATCAAATTCCTTTCGCTCGAACCTCTTCTTGGCCCGCTAGATAACCTCAAATTAATGGGAATTGACTGGGTCATAGTTGGAGGCGAATCAGGACCCGGCGCACGTTCGATGAATCTTGAGTGGGTTACTTCAATTCGAAACCAATGCGTCGATTCAAACGTTCCGTTCTTCTTCAAACAGTGGGGAGGAGTTTGGAAAAAAAAGAATGGAAGGATCTTAGAAGGCAGAACGTGGGATCAAATGCCCGATACGAGTGCGCACGCTGCAGCTGGATGAACTACCGTCCCGGGTTATACCAATAACGTTCCGCCAATTTTTCATCGTGCCAGTTCGAGGTGATCAGGCTCTTGACGACATGGCCCAGCATCCGGAAGTAATGCCACTCGCCAAACTGATCGAACTTGCGCGTGCACTGGAGCGCCTTCACCTTAGGCAAACGGGTGAACCGCTGACCACGTGTGCGGCCGAGACGACGAAGCGCCAGCGGGAAGATCACGTCTTCTGCGTAAAACCGATTTTCGTCGTAGCCACCGACGGCTTCGAAGTCTTTGCGGCGACAAAACGACAACCCAATGTCCAAACCCGTGACCCAAACCATCGGCATGAACATGTAGTGCGTAACCAACAGGGCAAAGGACTTTCGGTCGAGGCGAGCGCCGGTGACACCCCAGACATAACGGTCACTCTTCATCCTCTCGTCGATTGCGTTGAAGGTTTGCGGATGCACGGCCGAGTCCGCATCAATGAAGCAAAGAATCTCTCCCTGGGCCGATCGCGCCGCGCCATTGCGCGCCGCACCAATCCGGCGTTTCGCCACGTGAACCACGCCCGCGCCGTGGACAGCAGCGATTTCCGCGGTCGCATCGGTTGAGTCGTTGTCAGCGACAATCACTTCAATCTCGTCCTGGCCGCCGGAATAATTCCCCCGCGCGACTTCGATTGAATTCAGCAGCCGAGGCAGGTATCGCTCTTCGTTGTAAGCAGGGATGATGACGGAAAATCTCATAGGTGGCAAAGACTTCAGTCTGTGAATCCCGTTGGGGCTGCAGTCAGTACCGGGAGCGATACCGGGTTCTCAGCCCCCGTGACAAATCCAGGATCGATTGACCCGGTCGCTATCGCTCCCGGTACTGACTCCATAACCTCGGCTAATCGTGCCACCTTAACAGCTTAGATCAACCAACCACGGCGCATCCAGTCTTTGCTCAATCAGGTGTCGATTGAAGTTAGTCCATCGATTAACCTGATCGAGCAGTGGTCCATCTGAAGTTATTACGATTCGCGCTGAGGAAACAATCTCGCGATCAGGATTGAAAGAAGTATCGACCGTCCATGGCCAACCGTTCTGTTCGGCGCAATCGCGAATGAGTTTCGCTAACCTGCCACTGTTTGAAACCGGACGGTCCAGCAGCCAGGCCACGGATTTAGGGTTTAGCGTGGCCATCGATTCACCAATCAATTGAAGGGCGGAACTGGTCTCGCTCACCGAACGATACGAGCCGTGAACGCTGGACAAGTCGCGAATGCAGCCGTCGCGGCACAGGAAAAGGACCCCGCCGCTGAGCGCCGCCTCAATCGTGATGATCAAGTTAAAGCCGTCGATTATCAGGTCAGCGGCCTCCAGTTGTTTGCTTCCGATCTGCGTGCTGGCTCGTTGCGCTTTACTTTGATCCGAACAGGCGGCGCGGGAGATCGCCAGCCGCTGTCGCTCTGTTAGCGCATGTCGATCACCGACCAACTTCACCGCCCCCTTAATCGCATAACCGCGCGTCAACAGCCACGACAACTCGTTGACAGAAATGCGCAAAGCCGATAATTGATCGTCGCTGAACAGCTTTCGATCTTCAGGATGCGCACCGCGATGTTTGCGAATGTCAGGCATGAGCTTCTTTCGATGTTATCTCGCTTCTCCGATTTCTGTTAGACTGTGCGCAAATGGATAAGGTCGAGTATACCGAAGCCGAGCGTTGGTTGATCGAACCTAAAGCCAGGCACGGCGGCCGCGCGCGCTCGCGAATTTGGTGTAGATTTATCGTTGGCCGTAAGTAATCTGCGAATGACTCCGCAGGAGCGAGTTAGGCGCCTCGATGAGTTTCAACACGAAATGAGACTGTTGCGTCAGGCTGTCCTTTTGTCAGAGCAACATGGCCGAAATCGCTCAAGGTCTGAAGCTGTTCGCTGACTTCCAGGTTGATTGCGTCGTTGTGGGCGGCGTAGCAGCTGGGGCCCTTGGTTCATCCCAAGTCACCTTCGATGTCGACGTTTGCTATTCTCGCACCCCAGCCAATCTCAAAAGACTCGCTGAAGCCCTGCGATCAGTCAATGCTACTTTGGGTGGTGCGCCTAAGGATCTTCCTTTCTTGCTTGATGAGGAAACACTGCGCCACGGATTGAACTTTGTACTAGAGCAACGACGTCAAAACGAATCAGCAGAAACTTAGCACGTCCAATGAACAAGAGAATTTGTTTTCTTACAGTAATAATCTCAGCATCAGCAATCGCGACTCCTCTGGCAGTCGCTCA
>DATISD010000222.1:0-2465 GCA_035469005.1 Pyrinomonadaceae bacterium
TGCGTTATCGATCGATGAAAACAGTGTCGAAGTAACCATGGCGCCCGCCGCGAAAAAAGGCGAAAGCGCCAACGTGATCATAACTCCGAACCAGAATTTTGTTCGGCTTACCAACAACGCGACGACTGGCGAACATGATGCGATCACAACCATCGGGATAATTCGTGGCTTGTCAGACAACAACGTTCGCGTCTGGGGAGGCTTTCCGGTTGGTGGCCGAGCGTTTTCTGCGTTCATCTCGGTCCATGATCCGACATTGTGGGCGGCGACACTGTTTAAGCAAGCGCTGATTGGGCGCGGCATAAAAGTGAATGGCAACGTGCGGAGTCGCGACTTTCGGACAGGCGAAACCGATAAGTTCGATCCACAGAAAGCAGTTGAGCTGGCGTATGAAAACAGTGAGTCGCTGGCTGAGATCGTTCGCCGGACAAACAAGGAAAGCAACAACCTGTTTGCTGAGCTAATCCTTCGCACTGTCGGAAAAGAGCGCGGCACTTCCGCTCCCGATCCTGACCCGCGAAAGAACGCTGCGCGCGGAGACGACGAAGCCGGCACCGCGGTTGTCAGAGCGTGGCTGGAAAGCAAGGGAATTGCGACGCGGTCAGTTGCGATTCGTGACGGCTCAGGCTTGTCACGTCTGGACCTCGTGACTCCCGAAACCACCGCGCGCCTGCTTTCCGCAATGACTGGCAGTCACGCTGCGGCTGAGTTTCACGATTCACTTCCAAACGCAGGGCATGATGGCACGTTGGGTTCACGCCTTAAGAACATGTCTGGCCGCATCTTTGCCAAAACCGGCACCCTAACCTACACGCATTCACTTTCCGGGTATGCCACGACCCAGCATGACGAAATCCTCGTGTTTTCAATCATGTGTAACGACGCCATTGCCGACCGAGGCGCGTTGGCGATTATCGACCAAATAGCAACGGCGGTTGCCGATTTTGGTGGCCCACAGCCTTCAAAATAGCCGAAATACGGCGTAATTCTTAATATTTTGTCGCAGTTGATGCTGGACAAACCACGTTCAACCACGTAAGATAATCGAGGCTAGCCCCGCCTTGACACCTATTCAAGGTATCAGCCGCGTTCCTCTCTTTCAGTTCCACAGTTAGGAGTCAATGATGTTGCAGCGAGTGATCAGAATCTTCTGCGCATGTCTTTCTCTCATGACAATCGCGGCAGTAGCCTCCGGCCAAACAAACCTAAGCGCCAAAGCCAATCTTCAGCCTAATACAGTTGATGGATCAAGCAGCGATAGTGACCGCGCTCGCGATGGGTTGACTGGGCCCGTACGAAGAGTCCGCACCGAAGTCGCGAAACTTTCAAACTCGTCAGGCAAAAGCGTCGAAGACCCTAAGCGGGTCCTTTTGGAAACTGCCGAGTACGATGTGAAGGGTGTGAAGACACAGAACAAATATTTCCCTGTGAGCGGAGCGACGCTGACCGGACGCGAAGTCTACAAATATGACGACAAAGGCAACATCAGCGAGATGACTTTATTGAATACAGATGGATCGTTGCTGGGCAAAGAAGTCTACAAGTACGAGTTCGACGCCATTGGCAATTGGATAAGGATGACTACTTCGGTCGCCGTCGTTGAAAATGGAAAGATCGAGTTCGAACCTACCGAAGTCACCTATCGGACGATCTTTTATTACCTCGATGCATCGATGGCGAAGATGCTACAACCACCCGCAACCTCTTCGCCGGCGCCGAATAGCACGCCAACATCAGGCAGCGGCTCTGGCGGTTCCAGTTCAGGAAGTGAAACGCGTGTGGTTGCTTCGTTGCCTGCGCGAACCTCAGCCGCTAAGCTCAATGGTTCTGAGATCCAGCCCTTGAATTTGGATCTGCGCCCACTGCCAGATTCCAGCAAGAAAAATGTCGTGACGACCGACAACGAGCCGCCGCCGGCGCCGAAGCCATTGCTCAAGCCCGTGTCGGGTGGCGTGCTGAACGGAAAAGCAATTAGCCTCCCGCCCCCCAGCTATCCCGAGATCGCTCGACGGATGCGAACGGGCGGCAAAGTCGAAGTTGAGGTAATCGTCGACGAGAACGGAAAAGTGATTTCGGCCCACGCCATTTCGGGCCCCGGTGCGCTGCGTGAGGTAGCCGCGGAAGCCGCGCTGCGTGCCCGTTTCACGCCTACCAGACTCTCGGGACAGCCGGTAAAAATTTCCGGCAGGATCGATTACAACTTCACTCTTCCCTGAAACTCAATGCCCCAACGAAAGAGGAAAAAGTAATGGCACTCACTGGAGAACTCACCGACCTCTCGCTTGCTGAACTGATCGAGTTTTTCTGCAATCAACGAAAGACCGGCAGGCTGAAAGTCGTTTACCCGATCGGCCCCGGTTATTTCTATTTGCAGTCAGGTTCAGTAGTACACGCGAGGGTTGGCGAATTGCGAGGAATTGAGGCTGTTTATTTTGCGCTGACACAACGCAACGCTTCCTTTACGT